>NZ_JADYXN010000338.1:296-525 GCF_015864285.1 Pseudoalteromonas sp. NZS100_1 | reverse complement strand
CGCTATTGGCACAAGGGCAAGTGGAAGGCGTTCGAGACCTTCGAGGACGAGATATTGGTCAAGGGCGCGCCGTCCGAGCGCGTGACTTTGCGCTATGCCGCGGGCCGCCCGATCGTGTCGGACGACGCCGCGCGCAATCGCGCCGTTGCGTTCGCCACGGTCAGCATGCTGCCCGGCGCCAACCAGCGGTTCGCGATCATCGCGATCAACCTGTCGAAGGACTGGGCGT
>NZ_JADYXN010000338.1:0-256 GCF_015864285.1 Pseudoalteromonas sp. NZS100_1 | reverse complement strand
GGCGTCGCTGCGGAAAGCGTTCAAGCTGCATGTGTCGCCGACCAACCTCCATTATGCCGACATCGACGGCAACACTGGCTGGCAGACGATCGGCTTCACCCCGCGCCGGCCGAAACACGACGGGCTGTTCCCCGCGCCGGGCGACGGCGCTTTCGACTGGACGGGCATCTTGCCGGTCGAGGATATGCCCCATGTCTATAGCCCGCGCGAAGGCGGGTTCGCTTCGGCTAACCAGATGAACCTGCCCGCGGGCTAT
>NZ_JADYXN010000337.1:0-525 GCF_015864285.1 Pseudoalteromonas sp. NZS100_1 | reverse complement strand
GCGCTGGCACAGGCGAACCTGCGCTTTCCACCCGATCGCCTGGATGTCCTCGGACAAGTCGATGACCCGCTCACGGTAGCGTCGTTCCTCGCGAGCGGGCAGTCGATACGACCAGCCCGCCTCAATCAGCATGGTTCGTGCCTGCGCGTTGCCCGCGCGGGTGATCCGGCCCCGTTTGGTCCGAGCGCCGCTGGAGTGCTCGGACGGCACCAAGCCGACATACGCCATCAGTTGCTTGGGATTGTCGAAGCGGGTGAGATCGCCTACTTCAGCGACCAGCGTCGCAGCGCTGACCAGCCTGATACCGCGCAGGACCTGCAGATTGCGGACCAGCGGCGCGAAACACCATGCATCCACCGCTTCGGCCAATGCTGCCTCGAGCCGTCCCACTCGCGCCTGCGCCTCCAGCACCCGCTTCTGCATTTCCTCGAATGCCAGCTGTTGGTGGGGAAAATCGAACCGCTGCTCGGACAACCACCGCCAGTACATTTTCGTCCAGGCCGCCTTGCCGCCGAAACGACGATC
>NZ_JADYXN010000336.1:0-526 GCF_015864285.1 Pseudoalteromonas sp. NZS100_1 | reverse complement strand
ATGTCGAGTTGGCGCAGGGACGGGTTGGTCATGGCCGAGCGATAGAACAAAGACGAGGCCGGGTTAAGAGGCGTTCTCACGCATTTACCATCAATGGGCCGGCGGGGTGCTGCACAAAGGAGTTGATCGCGGCCGCCCGGCCATGGATGTAGCTGCGCATGCGTCTCTTGCTGGTGGAAGATAATGGTCGTCTCGCCGACCTCCTCGTGGCGGGGCTTGGCCGGCGCGGCTTCAGTTGCGACCATGCCGCCAGCCTGGCCATGGCGAGCGAGGCCATCGCCGCGCAGGTCCATGATGTGCTGATCGTGGATCGCGGCCTGCCTGATGGCGACGGTATTGCCTGGCTGCGCGACATCAGGCGGCAGTGGCATATGCAGCCTGCGCTGGTCCTGACGGCGCGCGACGCGCTGGAGGACCGCGTCACGGGCCTCGATGCCGGCGCCGATGATTATGTGGTGAAGCCCGCCGATGTCGACGAGATTGCTGCCCGCATCCGCGCGCTGATGCGCCGTCCGGGGCCGCGGGC
>NZ_JADYXN010000335.1:0-528 GCF_015864285.1 Pseudoalteromonas sp. NZS100_1 | reverse complement strand
CATCGCACGCGCAGGCCATGGGACTGATCGACGCGATCATGCCGGAGGATGGACTGATCGACGGCGCGATCGCCTATCTGCGCGAACGGCTTGACGCGCCGGTGATCAAGATCCGCGACCGCACGGTTGCTGCGCCACCCGCCCTGTTCGACGGGTTTCGCCAGCAGCATCGGCGCAGCTTCAAGGGGTTCCGGGCGCCGGAGAATATCGTCAAGGCCGTGGAAGCCGCCGTCACCCTGCCCTTTGACGAAGGGATGAAGCGGGAGTCCGATCTGTTCTGGGAGTTGATGCACAGTAGGGAATCGGCCGCCCAGCGCTATTTCTTCTTCGCCGAACGGCTGACCGCGAAAGTGCCCGACCTGCCCGACGACAGGCCGTTCCCCCCTATCAGTCATGTCGGCGTGATCGGCGCCGGGACGATGGGCGGCGGCATCGCGATGAACTTTCTCAACGTCGGCATCCCGGTGACGATCGTCGAACAGGAGGCCGCTGCCCTGACGCGCGGCGTCGACACCATTCGCCGCAACT
>NZ_JADYXN010000334.1:0-528 GCF_015864285.1 Pseudoalteromonas sp. NZS100_1 | reverse complement strand
GGTGATGGTGCGGAATGTGCCGCGCGGGCCCGGCTCGACCGGCAGCGTATAGTCGCCGGTCACGGTCGCGGGATCGAGCAAGATGTCGCGGTCGCCAATCCTGGCGAAGGCATAACCATGCTCCGGCAGCTTGAGCGCGACATTGGCCTCTGCCGCCTCGACCGCAGTGGCGACGATATAGTCGCCGGTCTTCAAGGTCAGGCTGTCGCGGATCAGGCCGGGCGGGATCGTCTCGGGCGCATGGATGACGATCTCGCCCATCTTGTAGCGCTTGCCCGGCGTCACCGACAGGATCGCCTTCAGCGTGCCATCCTGCTGCTGGTCGAGCGAGGCGAGGGCGGTGGCATCATAATAGCCCTCCGAATGGAACAGCCGCACCGCCAGTTGTTCGTCGGCCTGGGCGCGCTGCTGCACCATCGATGCGGTCTCGGCCTTGCCCTTGCCGTCGATCAGGGCGGATGCGGCGCGGAACTCATCCTCCAGGCCGGTCTTGCCGAAACCGTCAAGCTGGGTCGCGTAGCGGACCTC
>NZ_JADYXN010000333.1:0-528 GCF_015864285.1 Pseudoalteromonas sp. NZS100_1 | reverse complement strand
TGTTGCCTAGCGAACAGCAGGTCGATGATCGCCGTGCCGGTCGCCTGGTCCAGATTGCCGGTGGGTTCGTCCGCGAGCAATATCGCCGGATCGGGCGCCATGGCCCGCGCAATCGCCACGCGTTGCTGCTCGCCGCCCGATAGCTGGGCGGGATAATGGGACAGGCGATGGCCCAGGCCCACCGCCTTCAATTCCTGCGCCGCCCGCGCGAACGGATCGGCCAGTCCTGCCAGTTCCAGCGGCACGGCGACATTTTCCAGCGCCGTCATCGTCGGCAACAGGTGAAAGGATTGCAGGATGATGCCGATCCGCCCGCGCCGCGCCCGCGCCAGCCCATCCTCGTCGAGCGAGCGATAATTGACGCCGGCCACGCTGACCGTGCCGCCGCTCGCCTGTTCCAGCCCCGACAGGATCGCCATCAGCGACGATTTGCCCGATCCCGACGCGCCCAAGATCGCCAGGCTCTCGCCGCGACGAATATCCAGGTCGATGCCCTTCAATATCTGCGTGTTGCCGAGCGAGAGGGTG
>NZ_JADYXN010000332.1:0-528 GCF_015864285.1 Pseudoalteromonas sp. NZS100_1 | reverse complement strand
ACGACCTCTTCATCCCCGAGGAGGATCGGATCGGCGAGGAAGGTCAGGGCTTCAGGATCATCCTCAAGGGGCTGAACCCGGAACGCATATTGCTCGGCGCCGAAGCAATCGGCATCGGCCGCAACGCGATCCAGCGCGCCGCCCGCTATGCCCGCGAACGCATCGTCTTCGACCGGCCGATCGGCATGAATCAGGGGATCCAGCATCCGCTCGCCAAATGCTGGATGCAGCTGGAGGCGGCGAACCTGATGGTGATGAAGGCCGCCACTTTGTTCGACAAGGGCGAGGAATGCGGGGTGGAGGCGAACAGCGGCAAATATCTCGCCGCCGAATCCGCGTTCGAGGCCTGCCATACCGCGATGCTGACGCTGGGCGGCATGGGCTATGCCCAGGAATATCATGTCGAACGGCTGCTGCGCGAAGTGCTGATCCCGCGCACCGCCCCGGTCAGCCCCCACATGATCCTCAATTTCATCGCCGAAAAGGTGCTGGAATTGCCCAAATCCTATTGAGGCGAGAGACGATGAC
>NZ_JADYXN010000331.1:0-529 GCF_015864285.1 Pseudoalteromonas sp. NZS100_1 | reverse complement strand
AATCCGGTCGACGACTTCGCGCACCAATATTTCGGGAGCGGAGGCGCCGGCGGTGAGGCCGAGCGTCGTCACGCCGTCCAGCCAGGCAAAGTCGATCTCCTCGGCGCGCTGGATCAGGCGGGCAGGGGTACCCTCACGCTCGGCGACCTCGACCAGGCGCAGCGAGTTGGAGCTGTTGGGCGCGCCGATCACATAGACGGCGTCGCAGCGGGCGGCGATCGCCTTGACCGCCGTCTGGCGGTTCGACGTCGCGTAGCAGATATCCTCGCCCTTGGGTGCGATGATCGAGGGGAAGCGGCGCTCCAGTGTGGCGACGATCGCGGCGGTGTCGTCGACCGACAGGGTCGTCTGGGTCAGGAAGGCGAGATTGTCGGCATCGCTGGGCGCCAGCGCCTCGGCATCCTCGACCGTTTCGATCAGCGTCATCGTGCCGTCGGGCACCTGGCCGATCTGGCCCGACATGTAGAGCATGTCGCCGACCCGGATCGCGGGCGAGAAGGGCAGCTTGGCCGGCAGCGGCTTCTGTGCG
>NZ_JADYXN010000330.1:0-530 GCF_015864285.1 Pseudoalteromonas sp. NZS100_1 | reverse complement strand
ATCACGCCGGACGAGGCGGTGCGCACCGTACCGGCGCTGCGCAAACCCTAGATATCGGCCTTAACCGAAACGATAGCCGGAAACCGTCCAGCCCAGCACCGTGCTGCGATGGGCGCAGATCGCGGCATCCTCGCCGCCTGCCCCCAGCGCCACCATCAGCGGCAGCAGATGTTCCTCGCGCGGATGGGCGAAGCGGGCATGGGGCAGATGATCCCAGGCGGCGACGCGCGCCGCGCGACGGGCCGGATCAGGATCGGTCACGGCATCGCGCAGCGCATCGTCCCATTCGCGCGAGGGCGCCGTGGCCATCGCGCCGCGCACGCGCAGATTGTGGAAGCTCATGCCCGATCCGACGATCAGCACGCCTTCGTCGCGCAAGGGCGCCAGCACACGACCGGCAGCGATATGGGCGGCGGGATCAAGATCGCGGCGCAATGACAATTGGGCGACCGGAATGTCGGCATCGGGCAGCGCGACCTTCATCGGGATGAAGACGCCATGGTCCCAGCCCCGTTCGGATTCGCGCGCTG
>NZ_JADYXN010000329.1:0-530 GCF_015864285.1 Pseudoalteromonas sp. NZS100_1 | reverse complement strand
GGACGGGTATATCAGCCTTCGCCAACCTGCTCGGTCCGGTCGGCAATCTGTTCTTCGGCGACACGCAAAGCGATAAATACTCTATCCGCTCGCAAGCCGAACTGAGCCTGTTCGGAAATAGCACGCCGGTTCTTACCGGTGCCACAGCGGCCGGGGACCCCTACACATTCTCGCGGCCGCTTGTGGTCAAGCCGGCTGATTCCGACATTGCGACCAGCTTCCTTCCCAAGAAATTTCCCTGGTCGTGGTCCGCGCCGGGCGGGAATGCGGCAGCCCAATATGCCAGCTTCGAATTTAGCCTGGAATATCAAGGCAGCCTGCTGTCGGGCAACCGCGAATATCCAAATCTGTCGGACGCCGCCGACCTTGCATCCATATTGGATGCCACGATCCCAGCGGGAATGAAGGAAGGCGCCGGAAAAAGTTGGAAACAACTGGGCGGTGCATTCAAGAATCTGGCTGAGCAGAGCAATAACGCGGGGAATGCAGCGGGTTTCGACGCCGCATGCGCACCGGCATTCATCCAGTTG
>NZ_JADYXN010000033.1:0-48049 GCF_015864285.1 Pseudoalteromonas sp. NZS100_1 | reverse complement strand
CATCCACTTCGAAGGTAGGTTAGATGGTGTGCTAGATATTTAGCAATTTAGGCTGACACAGAATTCTGAACGCCCTCCACCAGCATGTTGATGGCGCTAAATAGTATAGTCGTCACCTCGCCTTTTCATTTCACTAATAACCAACTCAACCATTTGTTGCTTTACTGCCGCTTGCTCTGATTTTAGCTCTCCAAGTTGCAGCTCTAGCATGTCTATTTGCTCTTGTTGTTGCGTGTTTTTATATTGTTTTGCACCTAGATGCTCTGCATCTAAAGTTAAACTCGCATCACTTTTATTCGGCTCACTTGCAGAAGTATTTATAGTTAAACTACGTTGTACGGGACTTTGTTTAAGCTTGCTAATTTGTTCTTGCAGCGCAATAACTCGCCCAGTAAAGTGCTTGTATACTTTTTCTAGATTTTTATATTGATTGCTAAACGTAGCGTTATCTTCACTATATTCTTGCGCTTTGGTATCTAGAAACTTAGATAACACATATTTTGGCTCTTCTTCATTCTCTTCCTCGCTATTTTCTCCACTCGCTTTTTCAACAGATAGTTTATCTGATTGCGCTAAAGGTTGAGTATTAGAGCTGTTTACTTAGTATGGAATGGGAGTCGGTGAAATCTTCATTATTTTATCCCTAAAATAGCTCTGTAACTATTATAGGTATCGACCTCGTATTAAAATCCTTGAGTAAATTTTATTGTTAGCTAAAAGCAAAAAACCCCACTTTATTAAAGTAGGGCTTTAGCTATTTATTACCTTGAATAAAATTACGACTCAATTGCCAGTAACTCTACTTCAAAAATAAGTACTGAGGCAGGAGGAATACTCCCTACCCGTTTTTCGCCGTACGCTAATTGATGCGGTACGTATAACGTGTATTTGTCGCCTGGGCTCATCAGTTGTAAGCCTTCAGTCCAGCCTTTAATAACTTGGTGCAAACCAAAGCTAATCGGTGTTTTACGCTCTACTGAGCTGTCAAACACAGTGCCGTCGATTAGTGTGCCGTGGTAATGCACGTTAACCATACTTTTTGGGGTTGGTGTGTTTTCACTATCGCTTTTATGGATTACTTTATACTGCAAGCCAGAAGTCGTTTCTACTACACCTTCTACCTTTGCGTTAGCGGCTAAATAGTCTGCACCTATTTGTGCATTTATGCCTGCTTGTTGTTTTGCTTTTTTACTATTTTGAAATATTAAAAAACAAAAAATGGCGATAACTACCGCCAAAATTATATTGATCATCATTAACCTTTTTCGTTGTTTTACTTTTCGTTATCTGGCTCTTCGTCTTTTTCGTCGTCATCATCGCCATTAACTATGTCGGCAATTTCTTTAAGACGAGCAAGCGCAATGCCATTTACTGAGTTTTCTGGATACTGGTCATCAATAATATCGCCAGCTTCTATATCCATTAACAAGTTAAGCGCTTGGTCTACGGTTTCTACTGCATAAATATTAAATTTACCCGCTTCAACCGCATTAAGTATTTCGTCATCAAGCACTAAGTTAACTTGGTTAGATTTAGGAATGATAACGCCTTGCGAACCTGTTAAACCACGCATTTTACATAGTTTAAAAAAGCCTTCTATTTTTTCGTTTACGCCACCAATGGCTTGTACATCACCGTGTTGGTTAATAGAGCCTGTAAGCGCAATAGATTGGCTAATAGGTAGGCTTGTAATAGACGATATAAGCGCACACAACTCTGCTAAAGATGCGCTATCGCCATCTATGTAACCATAGCTTTGCTCAATAGCAATATTAGCGCTAAGCGTTAAGCTAAAGTGCTGCGCATATTTATTACCAAGGTAGCCGGTAAGTAGCATTACGCCTTTTGAGTGAATTGCTTTACCAAGTTCGGCTTCGCGCTCTACATCTATTACGCCATCGGCGCCAGCATAAACGGTTGCGGTAATACGTGCTGGTGTACCAAACGAGGTATCGCCAATGTGTAATACGGTTAAGCCATTTACTTTACCAATGGCTTGGCCGTCGGTTGCAATAAGTGTGTGACCTTCTTTTATGTCACTGAGCATATTTTCGCTAATTTGGCCGGTACGGTATTGCTTACCTTCAATGGCTTCGTCAATATGGTGCGCGTCAATAACGGTTAATTTATCTTGTTTTGCGTAGTAACTCGCCTCTGCAATAAGCTCAAGTACATCAGCAAAACGCGCTGACAATTTATTTTGATGCTCAGCTTGGCGGTAACTAAATTTAAGTAAACGCACCATAGCAGCCTGCGTTGCAGTGCACTTTAATGTTTGCTCACAATACTCGGTTACTTTAGTAATAAACTGGTATTGCAATTTGTCGCTACTTGGCAAGTAGTAATCAAAGTCGGCTAATACTCTAAATAGCTCTGCAAATTCTTCGTCGTATTCACCTATGGTGTAGTACAACTCACGCGAACCTAATAAAATAATTTTTACATCAAGCGGTATAAGCTGCGGGCGAAGTGTAAAGCTCGTCCCTACTGTGCTGTCTTGGTACGGTAAATCGTTTTTAATTTGGTGTGTTTTTAACGCGAGCTTTAAACCATCCCACACTTGTGGGTTTGCCATGATTTTTTCAGCGTCCATAATTAAATAGCCGCCATTAGCACGGTGCAATGCACCTGCCTGAATTGAGCGATAACAAGTAATTAAAGAGCCTTGCGATGTTGAATACTCAATTTTGCCAAATATATTGCCAAACGTTGGGTTAGGCTCGTACACAACCGGTGCTGCGTCGTCCTCTTTAAACTCAACTAAAATGTTAGGTGCAAAAAAGTCGGTAAGCATGCCTTTGCGGTCAAAGTCTTCTTTGCTTTCTTCACTTTCATCTTCGTCATCTAGCCATTCAAGTACCGCGTCTATAATCTCAACGCGAATATCTTTTAAATAACGCAGTACGCCAATATGAGTTGCGTATTTATGTTCTAAGTCTTTTAAAAGTGGTTTAGTGGCTTGCTCTGCTGTCGACTTTTTAAGGTTGCGTTGTTTTTCTTTTGATTCGCGTTTCCAACGTGGCAGCTCTATTAACGCTTCTATTAATGCATCTTCTAGCTTTTCAATTTTTTCAAAAAACTCTTCACGTAACGTTTCTTCAAGTTCGCCAAATTCGCTGTCGCTTAATTGTTTACCATCTACAAGTGGTGCAAACCCGACTGAATTTTTTTCTTCTACTAATGCAACGCTTTGCTCAAACGCCGCAATTTCTACTGCGGTAATAGCACTGTCGTAGGCATCGTTAAATTCACGGTCGATTGATTTTTTCTTACGCTGATACGCTGGGTTGTCAAATGCAGCAGGAAACGTGTCGAGCACTTCATCTAAAAATGAATCTATGTCGTCACTAAGTTGCTTGCTTTGCCCTGGTTGCATAAACAGCGCAATGGGCTCTCTGTGATCATCGTAATTATTTACGTATAACCATTCGTTTGGCGTTGAGCGGTCTTTTGCGTGTTGTTTAAGTTTATCTTTAACAAGCGTAAAGCGCCCGTGAGCGGCCTCGCCCATTACATAAACGTTGTAACCCGGCAGTTCCATCCCTAATGAAAAATCTAAAGCACTTTGGGCGCGTTGTTGGCCTATAAACGTAAGTTGCTCTGGGTATGGATTGCTCATGCACGTGTTTACGTGATTAGTAGAAATACTCGGTGCGAGCTTTGAAACAGATAGTGGCAGCAATTTTTTCGTCATTCTAACTTCTTTTTTTACCAGCATATTCGCTGGCCTTTGGGCGTATTAAGTGGCCCGCAGCCACTTAATACTTATATTTAAGGGTGCAGTGCCTTACGACTAAAATAGATTCCATCACATTCAATACACGGTGTAATTTGTGTAGCGTGATAAACATCGTAACTATGGGTGCAATTCTTACATACTAATGTTCCCATGGCTATCCATTCGCCTGCGTGATACACACCATTGTGCTTAAAATCTTGACTTAAAGATTGCCACTCAAGCTGGGTTTTATCTTCTATATGCGAAAGTTCAAACCAAAGAGACTCTTTAAGCTCTTGCCATGCAAGCGAATTATAGTGTGATTCGTTCTCTACTATATGTTCAATATCATTCTTTAAATAGCTTTTGTAGAGCTCATATCTTTCTTGACTTAAATCTTTAAGCGCCTGCTCAGATTCAACAAACCCAGAAACCACATCTTTTAAACCATGCTCTTTCACATCTTTTATCCAATGGGTAAAACTGCTAAGCCATGTTTTGTAATCAGTCATTTTTTACTCCTTCAAAATTGCTGTTAAATCAGTCTGTAACTTATGTCTTTAGCTAACCACACTATAAAAAAGCAGGTTAACCTGCACTGAAAGTTACAATTTAATAAAAGCATGTTTTTGACGCTGTGAATAGTGTTTTATTTGGGGTATCCTAACGGCAATTTTTTATTAGTTTGCAAGAAGTCTGGAACCATAGATGCAAGAGCAATATAACCCGCAAGATATAGAGTCAAAAGTACAAAGCTACTGGGAAGAAAACCAGGTATTTAAAGTCACTGAAGATGAGAGCAAAGAAAAGTATTACTGCCTTTCTATGTTCCCTTATCCGAGTGGTCGACTGCATATGGGTCATGTGCGTAACTACACCATTGGTGATGTTGTTTCTCGTTTCCAGCGCCTGCAAGGCAAAAACGTAATGCAACCTATGGGTTGGGATGCGTTTGGTTTACCTGCAGAAAACGCTGCTATTAAAAACAAAACAGCACCCGCTAAGTGGACATACGAAAATATTGATTACATGCGTACCCAACTTAAGCAATTAGGTTTTGGTTATGACTGGGATCGCGAAATTGCGACGTGTCATCCAGAGTACTACAAGTGGGAGCAGTGGTTTTTCACTAAGCTTTACGAAAAAGGCCTAGTGTATAAAAAAATGTCGACTGTTAACTGGGATCCAGTGGATCAAACAGTACTCGCTAACGAGCAAGTTATTGACGGTCGCGGTTGGCGTTCAGGCGCTGTGGTTGAACAAAAAGAAATTCCACAGTGGTTTATTAAAATTACTGACTACGCACAAGAGCTACTTGACGATTTAGACAAGTTAGAAGATTGGCCAGAGCAAGTTAAAACAATGCAGCGTAACTGGATTGGCCGCTCTGAAGGGTGTGATATTGAATTTAAACGCACCGATAACGACGAAACATTTAGCGTATACACAACACGTCCTGATACCTTTATGGGTGTTACGTATGTTGCTGTTGCTGGTGGTCACCCTATTGCGCAAGAAGCCGCTAAAAATAGCGATGCTATTGCAATGTTTGTTGAAGAGTGCAAAAACACCAAAGTTGCCGAAGCAGACATGGCAACAATGGAGAAAAAAGGCATAGCAACAGGCTTTTACGCAACTCACCCATTAACGGGCGAGCAAGTACCAATTTGGGTTGCTAACTTTGTATTAATGCATTACGGCTCAGGCGCTGTTATGGCAGTACCTGCACACGACCAACGCGACTTTGAGTTTGCAACAGCGTACGGCCTAGATATAAAACAAGTTATTGCGCCTGCTGAAGGTTCCGATCTTGAAGTAAATCTAAAAGAATCAGCATTTACTGATAAAGGCGTACTTGTAAATTCGGGTGAATTTAACGGCCTTGATTTTGAAGCTGGTTTTAAAGCGATTGCCGATAAATTAGAAGCACTCGGTGTTGGTGAGCGTAAAGTAAACTTCCGCCTGCGTGACTGGGGTGTTAGCCGTCAGCGTTATTGGGGTTCGCCAATTCCAATGCTTAGCGATGAAGATGGTAAAGAACTTGCTGCCACAGAAGATATGCTACCTGTTCGCTTACCAGAAGATGTAGTTATGAACGGTGTAACGTCACCGCTTAAAGCAGACCCAGAGTGGGCTAAAACAACCGTAAATGGCGCACCTGCGTTTCACGAAACTGATACGTTTGACACCTTTATGGAATCGTCTTGGTACTACGCACGCTACTGTAGCCCACGCTACGACGAAGGTATGCTAGATCCTGCAGCTGCTAACTACTGGTTACCAGTAAACCAATACATTGGTGGTATTGAGCATGCAATTTTACACTTATTGTACTCGCGCTTTTTCCATAAATTATTACGTGACTTTGGTTTAGTAAATTCAGACGAGCCGTTTGACCGCTTACTTTGTCAAGGTATGGTACTTGCTGAAACATTTTATCGTAAAGATGAAAAAGGCGGCGACATTTGGATTTCGCCAACTGATGTAAACACCGAAACTGACGATAAAGGTCGTGTAACTAAAGCATGGCATAAAGAAGATGGCGAGCCGGTATTCTCATCAGGCATGAGCAAAATGTCTAAGTCTAAAAACAACGGTATAGACCCACAACATGTAATTGCCCAGTATGGTGCAGATACAGTGCGTTTATTCATGATGTTTACAGCACCACCAGAGCAAACGCTTGAATGGTCAGACTCGGGCGTAGAAGGCGCACACCGTTTTTTAAAACGTGTATGGAAATACGCGGTAGACGTTAAAACAGTAGGTTACCAAGCACTTGATAAATCAGCGCTAACTAACCCGCAAAAAGTACTTCGCCGTGACTTACACAAAGCAATCGCTAAAGTGACTGATGATGTTGAACGTCGTCAAACCTTTAACACCGCTATTGCCGCTATTATGGAGCTTTCTAATAAGTTATTAAAAGCACCATTAAACGACAAGCAAGATGTAGCCATTGCTAATGAAGCACTTGAAGCATTAATTATTATGCTTGCACCTATTACTCCGCATTTATCGCATGAGCTTTGGAAAGAGCTTGGTAAAGAAGGCGAGATTTTAGATGCAGCATGGCCAAAAGTTGACGAGTCGGCACTTGTTGAAGATGAAAAACTAATCATCGTGCAAGTAAATGGTAAGCTTCGCGCTAAGTTAACAGTGGCAGCTGGTGCAACTCAAGAGCAAGTAGAAGCCCTTGCGTTTGCTGAGTCTAACGTCACTAAATTTACTGATGGCTCAACTATTCGTAAAATTATTTACGTACCAGGCAAACTACTTAACGTGGTAGCTAACTAATATGGCTGCATTTAACGCCATTAAAAATGGACTAGCCTTAGTGCTAGTCTGTTTTTTGTTATCAAGCTGTGGATTTCATTTAAAAAAAGCCTCTAGCTTACCTGATAACTTAAAACAGCTAACACTTGTAGGCGATGACGAAAAATCGACTTTATTCACTGAGCTTAAAAAAGAGCTTAAAGCGAGTAACGTAGAGCTAGTATCGTCAGCTAAAGATAAAGCTCAGTTGTATTTACGTAAAGAAACTATCGAACGCCAAACACTTTCGTTGTTTCAAAATGGTCAGGTTGCTGAATACGAGCTCGCTTATGGCGTATCGTATGTAGTTAAACGACCAGGCGAAAAAGCAATAGAAAAACGCTTTGAGCTTTACCGTAATTACCAAGACGATCCGGATCATGCATTAGCAAAAGCAAAAGAGCTTGAGCTACTTATTAGCGAGATTCGTGAGCAAGCCAGTCGTCGTATTGTTAGAGAGCTGTCGCAACTATAATGCGCTGCTACGCTAATCAACTACCGAGTGAACTAAATAAAGGGCTAAAGCCCTTTTATTTAGTGTTTGGGGAAGAGCCTTTTCAAGAAGCGCAATGCGTACAGCAAATTCGTGACGTTGCTAAGCAGCAAGGGTTTGATGAGGTAATTAAGTTTACTTTAATGCAAGGGTTCGATTGGCAAGAAATTATAGCCCAGTATCAAAGCATGTCGTTGTTTAGCGCGCGCACTATTATTGAGCTTGATTTAAACCAACAAAAACCAGGCGTTATTGGCAGCAACACCTTTAAAAAAGTGGTTGAACTGGTTAATCCCGATACTATTTTAATTATTAAAGGCGCTAAAGCCAGCCAAGAAGTACAACGTGGTGCATGGTTTAAAGCCCTTGATAAACTAGGCGTATTTGTTCCTTGTTACCCGCTTACAGGCACGCATGTAAAACGATGGCTTGACGATCAATGCCAACGTTTATCGCTCAATGTACAAAACGACGCCAAAGTAAGCTTAATTAATGCCACTGAAGGTAACTTATTAGCGTGTTTTCAGGAGCTTGAAAAACTCTCACTACTGCACGGCAATGCTTTAATTACTCAGCAATTAGTAATGCAAGGGCTTTTAAATCAAGCCAAGTTTGATATTTTTGATTTAAGTGATGCACTATTAAATGGTCACGCTAAACAAGCTATAAAAGTATTAAACAAACTTGCGAGCGATAACACCGAAGTGGTGAGCATTTTGTGGGCAATTACCAAAGAGCTTAATACACTAATAAGCGTGCAACTTGGTTTACTAAATGGCGAGCCTATTGCTAATTTATTTAAACAAAAGGCTATTTGGAAAAACCAACAAGGCCCAGTTCAAAATGCTATTAACCGGTTAAACATGCACACACTAGAGCAAATAAATAGTGATGTAGCGTTGTTTGATGCCAGTTATAAGCAAGGTAAGTTAATAGCACCTTACCAAGCGCTTGCACATATTTGCATTAAATTTTGCCAGCCGCTTAACATTCCTATGCCGTGCCACACGGCTAATTAATAAATAGCTAATGGGTGTTAAATGATCGCAATTTTTGGTGGTACCTTTGACCCAGTCCATTTAGGCCATATAAATATGGCGCAGCAATGCGTTAATGCGTTTAATTTAGATACGCTTTATTTTATGCCGTGTGCACTCCCTGCACATAAAGCTGCGCCGGGTATTAGTACGCAGCATCGAATTAATATGCTAAACGCAGCTATTGCACCTTATCCTCATTTTAAACTCGATTTAAGAGAACTTAACCGAACAGGTCCATCGTACTCGTTGCTGAGCTTGCAAGAACTTCGTAAGGAGCACCCCACTACACCTATTTTATTTTTAATTGGTATGGACTCTTTTAACAATCTTGATAAATGGTTTGAGTGGCAAGCAATAACGCAACTTTGTCATATTGTGGTCTACCAACGCCCTGCTCAACATCGCACTGTTAATGGCGAGCTAAAAAGCTATATGCAGCACGCAAATGTAGACGAAGCAGCAACACTTAAGCAGTCACTTGCCGGTAAACTTTATTTTTTACCCGGTGAAATGCTCGATGCGGCCTCAAGTACTATTCGCAAGCAGCTAAAAATAAGTAATAAAAAGAATGAACTATTGCCCGATGCAGTGAGTCATTACATAGAAGCGCATCAGCTCTATCAAATTGATGCTTAAAAACTCCTAGCGTGTTAAAATGCGCGCCATTAAATTTTTAAATTGAGACAAAACCTTGGATTCAAAACAACTACTCGCCTTTGCAATGGATAAAATTGACGATATGAAAGCGCGTGACATCGTTCATATTGACGTAACTAAGACATCAGATATCACAGATTACATGGTAATTTGTTCTGGTACTTCTAAACGTCACGTACAGTCAATTGCTGATCACTTAGCAAAAGAAGCGCGTCATGCAGATTCAGAACCACTAGGTTATGAAGGTGAAGGCGACGGCGAATGGGCACTGGTTGATTTAGGTGATGTGGTTGTACACGTGATGCAAAGCGAAGCACGTATCTATTACGATCTAGAAAAACTGTGGGGCTAAACGCTCACTTATTTTAGACAATGCTTGGAAGTAATACGTGAAAATACAAATGATTGCTGTTGGTACCAAAATGCCAGCATGGGTAGAAACGGGATTTGCAGAATATCAGCGCCGTTTCCCTAAAGATATGGCCCTTGAGTTAATTGAAATTCAAGCCGGAAAACGTGGTAAAAATGCAGATATAAAGCGTATTTTACACATTGAAGGTGAAAAAACATTAGCGGCTATTCCAAAAGGCAATCGTATTGTAACGTTAGAGGTAACAGGGAAAGCGCTGGATACTCACCAACTTGCTAAAAATATGGAAAAATGGCAACTCGACGGCCGCGATGTAAGTTTACTTATTGGCGGACCTGAAGGACTTGCTCCAGAGTGCATTGCAGCTTCTGAGCAAAAATGGTCGTTATCTAATTTAACATTGCCGCACCCTTTGGTGCGTATAATTGTTGCAGAGAGCCTTTACCGAGGCTGGAGCTTAAATAACAACCATCCTTATCATCGCGAGTAACCCCTTGCCATGCTAAAACATAGACCCACTATTCGTGACCACTCCGCAGAAGCAAACTTATTTGCTAGGCGAGCATTCGTGGGTTTTGTTTTTGTATTAGGATTAGTCGCTGTATTACTTTCTAATCTTTATACTATTCAGGTAGAAGATCACCAAGACTACCAAACCCGCTCCAACGATAACCGCATTAAAGTTATTCCTATTGCACCCAACCGTGGTTTAATTTACGACCGTAACGGTGTGCTACTTGCTGAAAACAAACCTGTTTACAACCTTGAAGTCATCCCCGAAGAGGTAGATGACCTTGACGAATCGCTTGATCAAATAAGTAAAATAATTGCGATTACAGAGCAAGATAAACAAGACTTTTTAAAAGATATAAAACACACCCGTCGTTTTAAATCACAAGTATTAAAAGCCCGCTTAGACGAAACAGAAGTGGCGAAATTTTCGGTTAATCAGCATAAATTTCCTGGTTTTAGTATTGAGGCACGTCTGGCTCGCTACTACCCATTTGGCGACACGCTAACGCATGCGCTTGGATATGTTGCCAAGCTTAATAGAAAAGAGCTAAACCAATTAGAACAAGAAGATCGTGCAACCAATTACCGTGCTACATATGATATTGGCAAGCTCGGATTAGAAAAATACTATGAAGAGACATTGCACGGTAAAGTGGGCTCACAACGGGTAGAAGTTAATAACCGTGGCCGTGTAATTCGCACTCTAAGCATGACCCAGCCACAACCTGGTAGCGATTTAGTACTTACCTTAGACATTGGCTTGCAACAAATTGCACAGCATGGGCTTAAAGATATGCGTGGCGCTGTTGTAGTTATGGATGCAAAAGATGGTGGCGTGCTGGCACTTTATTCAAACCCAAGTTACGACCCAAATTTATTTGTACACGGCATTAGCAGCAAAAATTATAAAGCGTTACTTAACCAAGACCGTCCGTTAATAAACCGTACTACGCAAGGTCGTTATGCGCCTGCCTCTACGGTAAAGCCCTTAATGGCTGTATTAGCGCTTGAAGAAAATATAGTAAATGAATCAACATCAATGTGGGATCCTGGTTTTTTTCAAATTCCAAATGTTGAACACAAATGGCGAGATTGGAAACGTTGGGGCCATGGTCATGTGGATGTATACAAGGCGATTGAAGAGTCGTGCGATACCTATTTTTACGATGCGGCTTATCGATTAGGCATCACTAAAATCAGTGATTTTATGGCCCGTTTTGGCTACGGCGATTTGTCAGGTATTGATATTCATGAAGAAACTACTGCTATTCTACCTTCAAAAGAATGGAAAGAAGGACGCTTTAAAGAGTCTTGGTGGCGTGGTGATACTATTTCGGTAGGTATTGGTCAAGGTTACTGGACTGCTACACCAATTCAAATTGCAAATGCGACTAACATATTAGTTAATCGTGGTATTAATCATCCACCTCATTTGGTGCAAGTAATAAAAAAAGATAGCGACATAACGCAAATTAACAACGAAGAAAAACCCCCTGTTATTTTAAAAGATCCACGCCATTGGCAAGTATCGTTAGATGCAATGCATAATACAGTTCAAAAAATATCAGGCACAGCGCACAAAGCATTTAAAGGCACTAACTACGACTCGGCTGGTAAAACGGGTACTGCACAGGTAGTTAGTATTGCCCAAGGTGAACGCTACGATGCAGAATCGCTTAAAGAGCGCCAGCGTGACAACACAATTTACGTAGGGTTTGCACCTTACAACGATCCTAAAATTGTGGTTTCTGTTGTATTAGAAAACAACCACGGTGGTATTCAAATTGCTCGCCAACTTATGGATTACTACTTTGCAGCCAATCCAGTTAATCTTGCAAGGAACGATACACCATGACCGCTTTGCACGATAAACGCTCTATTTGGATGCGTATGCATCTAGACCTACCACTGCTTATTGCATTACTCATAATGATGGCTGGTAGCATAATGGTTGTTTACAGCGCAAGCGGCCAAGACTCTTCAATGATGATTAGGCACATGACTCGTATGGGCGGTGCGGTTGTTGCTATGGTTGTTTTGGCCCAATTTTCGCCTGCCACATTAAAGCGTTTAGTGATCCCACTTTATTGCGTTGGTTTATTAATGCTAGTGGGTGTACTTTTATTTGGCGTAAGCTCAAAAGGCGCACAGCGATGGCTCGATTTAGGGGTGACACGGTTTCAACCTGCAGAATTAATGAAGCTGGCAGTCCCGATGATGGTAGCTTGGTATATAGGGCGTAACCACTTACCCCCTCGGCCAATGCACTTAATTATTGGCTTTATGATTGTAATGCTCCCTACATTATTAATTAAAGAACAACCCGATTTAGGTACCGCTATACTTATTGCAAGTTCAGGTATATTTGTTTTGTTTTTGTCTGGATTAAGTTGGCGTTTAATCGGCTTTTTAAGCTCTATTGTAGCGCTTGCCGCATGGCCATTTTGGCACTACGGTATGCACGATTATCAAAAGCAGCGTGTACTCACCTTTTTAGACCCTGAGAGCGATCCGCTCGGTTCGGGTTATCATATTATTCAATCTAAAATTGCTATTGGATCAGGCGGTATAGAAGGTAAAGGCTGGCTGCTTGGTACGCAATCGCAATTAGAATTTTTGCCAGAGCGCCACACCGACTTTATATTTTCGGTTTTAAGCGAAGAATTTGGTTTATTTGGCGTATGTGTTTTACTTAGTCTCTATTTATTTATTATTGGCCGTGGTTTATACATTGCTGTTAATGCACAAGATGCATTTGGTAAATTGCTCGCAGGCGCACTCACCCTCACCTTTTTTGTATATGTATTTGTTAACATAGGCATGGTATCGGGTTTATTACCTGTTGTAGGCGTACCTTTACCACTGATTAGTTATGGTGGTACATCGATGGTGACGCTCATGGCAGGATTTGGCATTATTATGTCAATCGCAACAGATAAAAGGATGCTTTTAAAATAATGCGACACACTAATCAGCTTATATTTACTACATTATTAATTTTACTTTTAAGTGCTTGTAGTAGCGGATCAAGTAGCCGTTATAGTATGCGTCATGATGCAGCGCCATTAAGAGCCCCAACTACACTTGAGATGCAAGACGCTATAGTAACCGAAACCACTAAAAGTGCTAGCGCTAGCCGCCCATACACAGTGCTTGGTAAAAGCTATTCC
The DNA here is from genome assembly GCF_015864285.1 of Pseudoalteromonas sp. NZS100_1. Classification (NCBI taxonomy): domain Bacteria; kingdom Pseudomonadati; phylum Pseudomonadota; class Gammaproteobacteria; order Alteromonadales; family Pseudoalteromonadaceae; genus Pseudoalteromonas; species Pseudoalteromonas sp. NZS100_1. Next base: position 34,773 of record NZ_JADYXN010000033.1, on the reverse strand, counting down.
CCGATGCTTGATGAAACCGGTTATTCTGAGGAAGGTATTGCCTCGTGGTATGGCCGTAAGTTTCATGGTTATCACACCTCAAATGGTGAAACCTACGATATGTTTGCCATGACCGCAGCGCATAAAACACTGCCATTACCTAGCTTTGTTAAAGTAACCAATACCGCAAATGGTAAATCGGTAATAGTGCGCGTAAACGACCGGGGCCCGTTTCATGACGATAGAGTGATTGACCTTTCGTACGCAGCCGCTTATAAGCTTGGCTATTACACTCATGGTACAGCAAAGGTTAAGCTAGAGGCCGTTACGCTTGCTGGCTCTGCTGTAAATCAAACCTATATTCAAGTAGCTGCAGGTAGTACACTAACAAACATTGAAGCGCTAGCAAGCACGTTAAGAAGTCAGTATAAATTACCAACAAATATCGTTCAAAAGGACGCTATTTATAGATTGCACCTCGGCCCTATTAAAGATGCCCAGCATGCAAAAGAAGTATTACAAAAATTAAAACAAGATCAATTTCAAAACGCGTTCTTGCTATACACTCAGTAAGACTAATACCCAAACTACCCCAGGATGCTCGCATCTCGGGGTAGTTTGGGTATAAAATGGCGTAACGCGAATTTTTAACTTTAACCATTAATGAGTATGATGAAATCTATTAAACATAAAATCCTCAAAGGTGTATGCGGCCTCGTTTGTACAGCCGCCGTATTCTCAGCCAGCGCCCAAATTATTCCGGCACCACCTCAAGTTAATGCAAAAGGTTATTTTTTAGTCGACTTTACAACTGGTAAAGTAATTGCTGAAGGTGAAGCTGACACACAGCTAGCACCAGCAAGTTTAACTAAAATGATGACCAGTTATGTAATTGGTACTGAAATTAAAGCCGGTAACATTGCCAATACCGATATGGTAACGGTAAGCGAAAAAGCATGGGCTAAAAACTTTCCAGAATCTTCTAAAATGTTTATTGAAGTAGGTAAGCAAATTAGTGTTGATCAGCTTAACCACGGTATTATTATTCAATCAGGTAATGATGCATGTGTTGCAATGGCTGAGCATATTGCTGGAAGCGAAAGCGCATTTGCTGATTTAATGAATGCACATGCTGCTAAATTAGGTATGAGCAACAGCCACTTTATCAACAGCCACGGCCTTGATACTGACGAGCACTTCACAACTCCGCGCGATATGGCGACACTTGGTGCTGCACTTATTCGTGATGTGCCAGACGAATACGCACTTTATAAGCAAAAGTCATTTACTTATAACGGCATTAAGCAATATAACCGTAACTCATTATTGTGGGACGAAAGCTTAGATGTTGACGGTATTAAAACTGGCCATACATCAGAAGCAGGCTACAGCCTAGTTACCTCAGCAACTAAAAACGATATGCGTTTAATTGCTGTTGTTATGGGTACTACCAGCGAACGTGCTCGTAAAGTAGAAAGTAAAAAGCTACTTAACTATGGTTTTCGTTTTTATGAAACAATTACTCCGTACAAAGCAGGCGACAGCTTTGCAGAACAACGTATTTGGATGGGTAACAAAGAAAATGTATCTTTAGGTATTTTAGAAGATACACCAATTACTATTCCACGTGGTCAGCATAAAAACCTTAAAGCTAACTTTGAGCTAGATAACACGCTTGAAGCACCACTTGCTAAAGGTACTAAAGTAGGTACGTTATTCTTACAACTAGAGGGCGAAGATATTGCTCAATACCCGCTAGTAACACTTGAAGAAGTGGAAGAAGGCAGCTTCTTTAGCAAAATTTATGATTACTTACGTTTACAGATAATGCAGTAATTTACAGTTGCCCTACTAACGTGGGTAACTAATTTAAACGTCTCCACTGTGAGGCGTTTTTTTTTGCTTGAAAAATGTTAGAATGCGCCCCATATAAGCAAGACTGCTAATTGCCTATCTGTATTAAGCTTCAAGCTTGCATAGAGTCCACACTTTTGTATGAGGAGTCACCGTCGTGGTTCAACCTGTTAAAGATACTAAATTTGATGAGTACCTAGAGTACCCTTGCCCATTTACATTCAGAATAATGGGTTTAGCTAATGTAAACTTAACTGATCAAATTTTAGCTAAGTTACAACCAATAGCACCTGGCGATTACGCCCCTAAAGTAAAACCAAGCAGCAAAGGTAATTACGAGTCAGTAAGCCTTGTAGCAACAGTTACTAGTGGCAAACACATTGAAGAAATTTACAACGTGATCAGCAATATTGATGACGTACGCCACATGCTTTAATCCATAGTTGAGATTTGTTGTGAACGAAAATACTTTGATCGTACGCCAACTGGGTCGCCAGCGTTATATGCCAATTTGGCAAAAAATGCAGGACTTTACCGACACCCGTGATGAAAATACGCCAGATGAAATTTGGCTTGTAGAGCACGAGAGTGTATTCACCCAAGGTCAGGCTGGTAAGGACGAACACTTACTTGCTCCTGGCGATATTGAGGTGATTAAAGTTGACCGTGGCGGGCAAGTAACTTATCACGGACCAGGCCAACAAATGATGTATGTATTATTTAATCTACGTCGTTTAAAAATTGGTGTACGTGAACTAGTTACGTGGCTTGAAGAGTGCATTATTGAATCACTCGCCGAGTACGGTATTCAAGCTTATGCTAAAGCTGATGCACCAGGTGTTTACGTTAACGACAGCAAAATTGCATCTCTTGGGTTAAGAGTTCGTCGTGGTTGCTCGTTTCATGGCTTGGCATTAAATGTTAATATGGATCTAAGTCCATTTTTACGCATTAACCCATGTGGTTATGCGGGCATGAATATGGTGCAAACTAAAGAATTAGATGGTCCTCAAAACCTAGAAAGTGCGGGTGAAGGATTGGTAAAACACATGATCAATAAGCTTAATGCAACACAGGTTAAGCATACTGAAGGGTTTGAAAACGAATGAATAAACCAGTCAAAATGGAACCAGGTGTAAAACTACGCGACGCAGAAAAAATGGCGTTGATCCCAGTAAAAGTTTTACCTACAGAAAAAACTGAAATGTTGCGTAAGCCAGAATGGTTAAAAATTCGCTTACCTAAATCAACCGATCGCATTGACGGCATTAAAAAAGCGCTACGTAAGCATGGCTTACACTCGGTATGTGAAGAGGCTTCGTGCCCTAACCTATCTGAATGTTTTAACCACGGTACAGCTACCTTTATGATTTTAGGTGCTATTTGTACTCGTCGTTGCCCATTTTGTGATGTTGCCCATGGTCGCCCATTAAAACCTGATGCCACTGAACCTGAAAAGCTAGCACTTACTATTAAAGATATGAAGCTAAGCTACGTTGTAATCACTTCAGTTGACCGTGATGATTTACGTGATGGTGGTGCACAGCATTTTGCCGATTGTATTCGCGAGATTCGTAAACATAATCCAACTATCACTATCGAAATTTTAGTACCTGATTTTCGTGGTCGTATGGACCGCGCACTAGAGATATTAATCGAGACGCCACCAGATGTGTTTAACCACAATCTTGAAACTGCGCCACGTTTATACAAACTAGCTCGCCCAGGTGCTGACTACAAATGGTCATTAGAATTACTTCGTCGCTTTAAAGAAGCTCACCCAGAAGTTAAAACTAAATCAGGCTTAATGGTAGGTTTAGGTGAAGAAATTAGCGAAATTGAAGAAGTGCTTCGCGATTTACGTGCACACAACGTTGACATGCTAACTGTAGGCCAATATCTACAACCATCTAAGCATCACTTACCGGTTAAACGCTACGTGCCACCAGTAGAGTTTGACGGCTTAAAAGCGTATGCAGACGAAATTGGCTTTACTCACGCGGCTTCAGGTCCGTTTGTACGCTCAAGCTACCATGCTGATCAACAGGCAGCGGGCAAAGAAGTAAAATAACCACTTTTATCAAAGAATAAAAAAAGCCGTTAATAATGCATAATTATTAACGGCTTTTTCATGCTAATTGATAAAATAGCTTACTGCGCTAACTTACCTCTTGTGATAGAAAAATCAGCAAACCTAACACGTTCTTCATCAACTTGAAGGCTGTCGGTTTCAACAATTGAGCGGTATATTCCCCACTTAGGACGAGCAAAATCATCATCATTAAAGCCGCGCCACATATCTATGTTTTGCTCGCTTATATTAAATATCTCTGCGTTGTCGCTTAAGCGCGTTAATGTCATATCAAGCTTACCACTTTCACTAAATGTAGCTTGTACGAATACCTCGACCCATTCATCAGTAATAACTGACCAGTCGGTTTCAATTAAGTTTCTATCCAGACCCGTGCTGTTACCGTTTTCATCAAAGCCTGCACTATATCGCACTTGCAGCTGATTACCTGTACTGTTTTTTTGCGCCCCAGAAAGCGTGATAATAGGCTGATCGTCATTACCATTGGTGTTGTCGTTGCTATCATTTCGGGCTTTCATTTGAAAAAAATGGCTAAACTTACTCGTAAGCTCAAGCTCGCTGCTTACTTTAAATTTCCAACTGTATTGAAATGTTTCACCCTCAAACGCCAGTGTTTCTTGTGGTGATTTATCGTAGGTTTTTATTTCGTTACGTTGTCTATCACTTACGCCTTTGTCTTTATCTTGGTCATCATCTCGGTGAGCTAAAAAGACAAAATGGTTACCAATTATCGTATCGGTATCTTCAATAATATGGACAACACTTTCATGATTGCCAGCGTATAAATCTGGGGATTCAATTGACCCTTCGCCGAAGGCATTTTCAATAAGCGTGTATGCGTCAAGCCCCGAATTAACGCCATCTGATTGCAATAAAACGTGTGATATTTTCTCAAAGCCATCAGCTTGAGCTATTGGTGCACCAACAATTGTTATGACAACTTGCACGCTAGTATCATCTAAAGAGTTTACAGTTATTGTGTCTTGCAGTGTTTCATCTTCACTTAAAGATGTTATTGAAGCATTTAAATCATCAAGTGTGTATGACCAATCTCCACCAGCATTTAAGCTAAAAAAACCATAGCTTGTAGCGCTATTTTCTTGTGCTATAAAAGCAGCCTCACCGGATTGTTGATCAGTAATGGTTAATGAGCCTGTTATTGCATCATTACTATCACTAATAACTTCGCCTCGGCTATTACCACCAATTATTGCAGGAGTTTGTAAAGTAACCGCTTCATTATTTTGCACCGTAGAATCAGAGCCAGAGCTGCCACAACCAACAACTAAACAAGATAGAAGTGCGGTTGTAATTACATTACGCAGTTTAAGATTATATTTAGGCATTGTTAGTTTTATAGTTAATAGTAAGTTAATAAAACATAAACTTACCAATTAACTATGCAAATAACCACAACTCAATTACCAATTAACATGACCAATTTGATGGCAATCTATTTAAAATTATAAAAGCTATGTTTTTTCAGTGTGATACAAACAATTATTCCTATAGAACGTTTATTTATATATGTTTTAAAATAAAATTAGGTTAAAGCTGAGTTACTTGAGATAATTAATACTGACATAATTATTTAGGTTCATTATGAAACTATTAGTTCGTAACTTGTCTCGTGCTACCACTGAGCATGAGCTTCGTACTTTATTTGCAGAGCACGGTAAAGTGACTACCTGCAACTTGGTACTTGATAAAGAAACTGGCCAATCTAAAGGCTTTGCCTTTTTAGAAATGCCAAACGACATAGAAAGTAAAAGCGCCATTAAAGCACTTAACCAATCTACTGTTGATAAAAGTAAGATCCGCGTAAAGCTTGCAGACGCATAAAGCTAACTGCAACTTATACTAAAAAACCAGCTAATGCTGGTTTTTTGCTTTTAGTGCCAAGTATTGTATTTAAGCTTTATATTTAGCTAAAAAAACTAAGCGGTTATTAAGCCGCTTTTTTTATACTTATAGTGCCCAATATTATAAAAGAAGCAGACAGCACAAAAAATGTCTCCTGCTCAGCTAATATTGCAGCAGCAAAAAATGCAATGCCACTAGCTATAAATAAATACCCACTTTTTTTACATTGGCTCATTATGTGCTCCTTTAGGTTGTTCGTTATTTATACACATTATAAAATCAATCTGCAATTGAATGAAAAGTTCTCTATAAAAATTCGACATCGCTGCGGTGCTTCCTTTATATTGAAAGCCTAATTAAATAACAATATGAAGACTATGGCATCTACTCTTTTAAAAAGCGCTAGCCTAAGCCTGCTAGTTGCACTCTTTGGCTGCTCAGAGCCTGCAAGCCAACAAACCCCATTAGAAAATACAGCCGGTGTAAGCCTTAGCAATATTAAACAGCATATTAAAACGCTAGCCTCTGATGACTTTCAAGGCCGAGGCCCGCTTACTCATGGCGAAGTAAAAACAGTAGGCTACTTAAGCGAGCAATATAAAGCGCTGGGTTTAACCGGTGCTTATAAAGGTAAATACTTACAGCCTGTAAAAATGGCAATGGTGACAGCTAATCAGGACATGCAGTTAAAGGTAGGTGATTTGAGCTTTGAATCAGGCAAAGACTTTACCGCACGTACCGAGCAACTTCAGCCATTAATTGATGTAAGAAGCTCTGACGTTGTATTTGTTGGCTATGGCATTAATGCGCCAGAATATAGCTGGAATGACTATAAAAATATTGATGTAACAGATAAAACAGTGGTTGTGCTAGTTAACGATCCAGGCTTTGCTACTCAAAACAATGCCCTTTTTACTGGTAATGCAATGACCTACTACGGTCGCTGGACTTATAAATATGAAGAAGCCGCTCGCCAAGGTGCAAAGGCTGTATTTATTGTTCATGAAACAGCACCTGCGGCATACCCTTGGGGCGTAGTTGAAAGTTCAAACACCGGCACTAAATACACGTTAACGGATAACAATTTAAACGCGTCTAAATTACCGGTTATGGGCTGGCTAACACTTGATGCGACTGAGAAAATGTTTAACGCCGCAAAGCTTAACTATCAAGATTTAAAACAAGCAGCATTAAATGATGACTTTAAAGCGACGCCACTTAACTTAAAAGCAAACCTTGCCTTTAAAAACGAAGTATCTCATGCAAAATCGCATAACGTAGTTGCACAAATTACAGGTAGCGAATCACCTGACGAATACGTTGTTATTAGCGCTCACTGGGACCACTTTGGTACTAAACAAACGGATACTGGCCCTAAGATTTATAACGGCGCAGTAGATAACGCTTCAGGCACTGCAGCCACGCTTGAAATAGCACGCATCATGAACAAAATGAATAAGCAAAAACCATTTAAACGCTCAATTATTTTTGCTAACTTTACAGCAGAAGAAACGGGGTTAATTGGTTCTGAAGAATTTGCATCGGGTGCGGTTGTACCTACAAAAAAAATGGTCGGTCTATTAAATATTGATGGCATGAACGTGCTTGATGGCACTGACTACATTTTACAATACGGTAAAGATTTATCGACAATGGAAAACTATTTAGCAAAGGCTGCAAAATCACAAGGCCGTGTTGTTAAAATGGATCCTCGCCCGCAAAATGGCTTATTTTTTAGATCTGATCATTTCTCACTTTCTAAGCAAGGTGTGCCTAGTCTATTATTTATGAGCCTGGGCGATACCGACCCTGAATACATAGCGCATAAGTACCATAAAGAAGCAGACGACTACTCTGCTGATTGGTCGCTAGGGGGAGTTAAGCAAGATATAGATCTTATTGTTGATATAGCCGCTCAACTTGCAAACAATGGCGATTGGCCAAAGTGGACTAGCGAGTCTGACTTTAAAGCTAAGCGCGCACAAGATAAGTAGTAATAGCTATTACTGAGTAATATAAAACCCTCCTACTTGGAGGGTTTTTTCATTAAGCCATATATAAATGCTTTTATTGCCCAAGTACCACTTTAAACATGATTACCTGCACCCTATTAATAAAATAGTTAGCACAGTAAATCTGTCTATAGTGACAAACTATAAAAATTTTTACGAAAAAAGCAACTAAGTATTAAATACTTAGTTGCTTTGTGAGTATGACTGGTAAGGTTTTACAACTAACTCAAATATAAAGCCTGTTACTGAACCGTTGAAAACTCTTCTTTAGGTAACTCGCCATTTCCATCTGTATCTAATTGATCAAATAACTGTACTAGTTGCGAGTTTACTTGTGCTTCTGATTTGCTAATTACGCCGTCGCCATCAGTATCAAAAGAATCAAAATCTACCGCAGCAAACGCCGCTGAAGAAGAAGCTAGGGCTACAAGTGGTAGGGCGTGTTGATCTTTGGTGGGTGAATTTGCAGCAGTCTGTTTGGTTTTTAGGCAAGGCAGAGCCTATGTAGTGTGGTTATTCCCCATAAATAGGCGATAACGCAGCATAAATACCAAACATGCGCTGCCCTTTGGGTTCTTTCTAGGGACTATTAACTCTTTGTTGCTCGGTTTTTACTTAGCCCACTAGGTTACAAACCTCGCGCCGCGATTTAATCGTTCCTAGATTGAACAAATTTCAATCCACAAAGATCAATACGCCCTAAAGTTTTGTGTAATGTTTTCATAAGCGTTTCCTTAGGCTTTGTGCCTGATAAGAGAGAGGTAAGAAGTCCTTTTCAAAGATCCTTTAGGAGTAAAGTTTGAATAAATTAATATTCAAAAAAATCATTTTCTGTCGGACCACCACTACTTTGAACATTCAGCTCGTCAAATTGCTCTATCACTTGCGCCGATTTTTCAGAGCGATTAATTAAAGCATTGCCGCCTGTATCAAGTGTTTCAAAGTCTGTGTTTGCAAATACAACTGACGAGGAAACAATAGCTATGAGCACAAATATTGATTGTAGCTTTTTCATAATTTAATCCTTCAAAAGTATGCGGTGTCCTAAATAAATTTGCTCAATAGTGTTCTCTAGTCACTTCCTGGTTATTCTTTTTAGTAGGCTCCCTTGCCTACTTAGGTTGTCTTTGGCAACTCAGAATTTAGATAACATCACAGAGCATTAACTGCTTAAGGCTTTAATTTTAGGCCTTAGAAAACTCATCTTCAGATAGCTCACCATCTTGGTTTGTATCGAGTTCTTCAAATTTGCTTAAAAGCTCAGCATCTACTGAAGCTTCGGCTTGGCTGATTGCGCCATTACCATCTACGTCTAGCGTATCAAAATCTGTTGCTGCAAAAGCCGCTGATGAAGAAGCTAGCGCCATTAGTACTAATGTTGATTGAAATGTTTTCATAATAGTATTCCTTCATTGGGTTGTTGCGATTAAGGCCTTTGGCTTTCATCACGTTTTGCTTAATACACTCTTGGTATTACAACTTCGATGCCACTTTTTATTTGTTATTTAAAAACAATGGGTTAAACAATATAAAGCGAGAGAAGCTAAATTTGGGGAGATGCTTTTGTTGCTTTTTAGCAACAGTCATTTAACTAAAAAAAATAAGCCAATATAAATCAATAAGTTAACTTTAATTAAAAAGACACACTTTAGCTAAAAAGCCAGTGACGGGAGCATTTAGGTTCGTCTTCAAAATAAACTGAATATGAACATGGAAATTACATAGGATTTATTCAAGTTTATTAAAAAATAAACTTATTTAAAATTAGATAGTTATATTTTTTTGAGGTATTTTATAAAAATTGTGAAGTGATATTTTGAAATTAACTGTTTTGTTGCCAAATGGCGAATTTATCTAGAAAGGTTGCAATGTGAAAGCTAAGTTATAGCATTGAGTTCATAACTTAATGCGCCGTAAAATATAGGTTCGCTTGAGTTAAGCAAACCTACATCGTGTGCCAGCCATCTGCAAAAGTACCGCTAAAAGTGCCACTATTTGAGGGAGGTAAATTATATAGATTTAAACTACTTCCACCCTTGTAGCCACTTTTGGTTGTCTTTTAAATCTCGCCAACTAATTGGATATTGATTTTTTGACATAACAGCCTCGGTAATACACTCAATTACATTGCCGTCTTCATCAAATTCCACCTCAACAATAATAAAGTGCTTTTCTTTATTTATAGCAGGTGTTGCGGTCCATTTACTATTCAATAATTTTTTAGGGTTTAATTTATTCATTTAATATAGCGACTCCTGCTAATATCACAGCTTATATAAAGCAACTATACGACCCCAACACCTACTTAGTTCAGGTTACTGCGCAACTAGCTTACCTTTGTACATTTGCATTTGGCAATGAAAGTCATATTCACCAGCTTCAAGCGCAGGTAGTTTAACTGTATTACCATCACCCATTGCCAGAGCTTTACTTATATCAAGCTGTGGAAATATCACTGTTTCGGCGCACGGTGCGCTGTCTTTTCTATCAAAGGTAAGTACAACCTCTTTGTTGGCAGCCACTTGAATATGGCCAGGCTTATAGATACCGTTATCAACGACTATCGTTACTTTATTGTCATCACTTTGTGTTTGCTCTGGTTTGTATAGCCAAAACCAATAAATAATTGCGGCTATTAACAGTGCACCACCTATATTAATCATCAACATAATGTACTCCTTAGCTTAAATTACGATTTATTTGGTTTGAAAAAACGTAAGCGATTAGCGTTACTTACCACAGTAAGCGATGAAAGTGCCATAGCAGCTCCTGCTACAACGGGGTTAAGTAATATGCCAAAAAATGGATACAACACGCCGGCTGCAATCGGAATACCCGCCACGTTATAAATAAAGGCACCAAATAGGTTTTGTTTAATATTTGAAATAGTTGCATTACTCACGGCAATTGCATCAGCAAGGCCATGTAACGAGCCACGCATTAAGGTAATGTCTGCACTTTCTATTGCTACATCAGTACCTGTACCAATTGCAAAGCCTACATAGGCTTGCGCAAGTGCGGGAGCATCGTTAATACCGTCACCAGTCATACCCACTATTTCACCATTGGCTTGGCGTTTTGTTACTTCGTTTACTTTGTCATCGGGCATTACTTCTGCAATAAAGTCATCAATACCAACTTGCTTAGCAACAGCTTGTGCAGTGGCTTTGTTGTCACCAGTTAGCATAACTAGGTGGATACCTTTATTTTGCAGGCGTTTAATCGCTTCTACTGAATCCTCTTTAATAGGATCTGCTACAGCAATAATAGCGTGGAGCTTATTATTACTTGCAAAATACATGGGCGTTTTAGCATCACTGGCAAGTGTTTGAGCTTGCTCGGTTGCATCATCAACACTCACATTGTATTTATCCATTAGCGCTTTGTTGCCAAATAACAATGTTTGCCCGTCAACACTGCCAGTTACGCCTTTACCTGTAATGGCATCAAAGTCGGTAACTTTACTCAGTGTTAAGCCATGCTTTTTAGCGTATGCCGTAATTGCTTCAGCCAGTGGATGCTCTGAGCTACTTTCAAGGCTTGCAACACATTGCATTACTGTATTTTCGTCGCTGTTGTTAAATGTAACCACATCGGTAACTTGCGGTGTGCCTTGAGTAATAGTGCCTGTTTTATCTAAAATCATGGTGGTGATTTTAGATGTAGTTTGCAGCGACTCGCCATTTCGAATTAATATTCCCGACTCAGCGGCTTTACCAATACCCACCATAACCGACATAGGGGTTGCGAGTCCCAGCGCACAAGGACAAGCAATAATAAGTACCGTGGTTACAGCAACAACGGCATAAGCAATTGATGGCTCAGGTCCAAAGTTTAACCATGCAAGGCCAGCAAGTACTGCTATAATCATGACTGTTGGTACAAATATCCCTGATATAACATCAGCTAAGCGCCCTATAGATGGCTTAGAGTTTTGTGCACGCTTTACCATATTGATAATATTGGCAAGTGTGGTTTCGCTACCAATGTGCGTGGCTTTAAATAATAAAGTGCCACTTTTATTAATACTTCCGGCAACGACTTTGTCGCCCGTTTTTTTGCGGGCAGGCATTGGCTCACCAGTAAGCATTGACTCATCAACCGTACTGCTGCCTTCAATAACGTCGCCATCTACAGGGATTTTTTCACCCGGGCGAACACGTACTTCATCATTTTTTACAACATCACTAATGTCGATGTCTTGCTCTTGATCATCGCGTATTACGCGTGCAGTTTTTGGTTGCAGACCAATTAAGCGTTTAATTGCCTGTGAGGTTCGCCCACGTGCTTTTACTTCAAAAGCGAGCCCTAAACTAATTAAACCGATGATCATCGATGACGCTTCAAAATATACGTGTCTTGCGACTTCTGGTAATAAATTTGGTGCGATTACTACAAACATCGAATACAACCACGCAGTACCTGTACCAAGCGCTATTAATGTATCCATATTTGCCGCATGGTTTTTAAATGCTTGCCATGCGCCGTTGTAAAATTGTTTACCTGATATAGCCATAACTACAAGCGTGACTATACCCACTAAAAACCACGCTATTCGTTGTGTGTCGGTGGTTACACTCATGTCAAAAATAAGCCCGTATATCATTAACGGTGTACCGACTCCTAACGCTAATATCATATTACGCATTAGCTTTTTGTAATGTGCCTCGTCTGACTTTGCTTTTTCATCAAGTGCATCTTGATCAGATTCGTTACTCATTGGCTTAGCTGAATAACCAATGTTTTCGACTGCTTTAATAAGCGTGCTTTCGTCGGCTTTACCTTCTACACGTACAGTACGCTCAGCAAAGTTCATTTCTACGCTTTGCGCACCTTGAACACTATTGAGGGCTTTTTCAATTTTGGCCACACAACTGCCACAATTAGCACCTTCAATAATAAAGTTTTGCGCGGTGTCTTTTGTATTAGTCGTCATTACGCTGCTCCTTATTTGCAGAATCGTTTATTGGATCAACAAAAGATTCTATTAAACTACACACGTCACTGGTATTTGCACCATCGGCTGATGTATCCCATTGCTCCAGAGCTGCATGCATTCTGTTTCGTAATTTTAATGTTTCTTGAAATAGTGCTTCGGTTTCTTCTAGGCGTTTAGTAATGAGTTTACGCGTTAACGGACAAGGACAATTCCCCTGCTCTGACTCGCCTATAATCTGTTGAATATCTTTGAGTGAAAAACCAAGTTGACGAGAGCTAATAATAAACTTTAAACGTTGCTGGTCTCGCTTTGTATATTCTTGATAGCCATTTTCTTCACTGCGTATTGGATTAAGTAACCCAACACGCGTGTAATGACGAACAGTATCGGCAGTCACGCCCATTAACTTGGCGAGTTGTTTAACATACATAATTTAGCTCCGTCATGTTTCAGTAGTTTCATAATAAACCTAGGTGCAACACATAGGTCAATAGCATCATTAAAATGCAATGACTTTTCCCTACAAAAAATATAATAGTATAAACTTAACTCGTATTTTTAATCGAAAGTTGGATATAGTGCAATTAAACGCATACTATAAACTCCCTAACAAATTGATTATTTTATGTTTTGCTAAAATACCTTATCATTTTTATAGGTTGCCTATATAGCAATCTAGGCATAGCAGAAAATGCTAAAAATAATATTCTGATCATTCATTCTTATCATAGTGAGCATGAGTGGACCAGTATGCTTAAAAAAGGATTTGAAGATTCTTTTAAAGAAGAAAAAAGTACGCATTTATTCCATGAATTTATGGATGCTAAGCGCTATCCTCAAGGAAAATTTAAAGAACAATTTTTGACCTACCTCCAACACAAATACATATCTACTAATTTAAGCCTTATTGCTGTAACAGATGACTCTGCACTCGAGTGGGTGACAGGTCACAGGGCTACATTTTTCCCTTCATTACCAATTGTATACAGTGGTATTAACCAAGTTACACCTGAAATTTTAGCAAAAAAAAACATGACAGGTGTTTTCGAAAATAGAAACCTTGCCCAAACAGTATTCGATATAAAGAGAATGACGGGGAAAGAACAGTTAATTGTTATTTCCGACAGCAGTATAACCGGTAAAATAAACTTAAATAAAATTAGAGCAATTAATAAGGACCCAAAAGCACCTAAACATATTTATGAGGTCATCGATTTAAATGAAATAGATATTGCAACAACACTTACCCCATACTCTAAAAACATTCCAATACTGGTGATCGGACAACTCATTAATCCCAATCAAAGAAATGAACTTATTCGCTGGAGCGAGAGTAGCTCTTTACTAGCTAAGCATACTACTAGACCCATATTCACTATTGCAAAAGTTACGTTAAATAATGGCGCAACTGGCGCACACGAACTTGACGGTATTCAGCACGCAATGCAGACGAGTCAGCTCATTAAGAAAATATTAAATGGTACTGAGGCTTCACTGTTACAGCCTATTTTACAGGCGCAAAGCATATGGGTTTTAGATGTTGGAAAATTAGAAGAAATTGGTATTAATTTAGCTTTAACCCCCACACCTAAAGTTCTTATTAATCAAAAAACAAGCTTTTATAAAAAGTACAAAACCTACGTTTGGCTTACTATTACAGCATTTAGCACAGCACTGTGCATCATTATATTAATGGCTGAAATAATTCGACGTACAAAGCAAAACCAAAAAATATTAAATATAAATCAACAGCGTTATAAAGACTTAGCTCAAGCTGGCGCAAATGTATTTTGGGAAACAAATCAATTAGGTGAACTTTGCTATATTTCTGGTAATACAACGTTATTTTTTAATTTATCTCAGCAAAAAATGCTTAATCATACCTTTGAGTCATTATTGAAAAATAACAATAATATTGAGTTTCCTTGGGAAAATTATAAAGTAGCTACTGAGAAAAAAAATAAAATAAAAAACCTAATTATAAAAATAAAATTATCCAGTAAAGATCTTAAAATTTTAATGCTCGTGGCTAAGCCAACCTTTGATCAAAACAGTAATTTTTCGGGTTACCGCGGAATAATTAAGGATATCACACAGCAACATCAGCTTTCGGAACGAGTCGTATATCAAGCAAGCTATGACCAACTTACTGGGCTTATAAATCGCCAAACCTTTAATGAAAAACTGAAAGCTTACTTATCTAATAAGCAAAATAATCAAGCTCCACGCTTTTTATGTATACTCGATTTAGACCGCTTCAAATTAGTTAATGACAGCGCAGGTCACCTAGTTGGTGATGCCATGTTATGTGAAGTCGCGACACTTATAAAGCAAAGCATTACTAATAAAGACTTACTTGCACGTTTAGGCGGGGACGAATTTGCTTTATTAGTTAATGATTCAACTTTAGAGCAAGCTCAGCTCACCTGTGAAAAAATAATTAGTACGATTAGAAGCTATAAGTTTATATGGAATGAACGAATTTTTGACTCAGGTATTAGTATAGGTATGGTGCCTATAACATATGGACTAAATGCGACAGAGTTACTTAGTAAAGCAGATCTAGCGTGCTATAAAGCTAAAGAACTAGGCCGAGGTCGTGTTTATATTACCGATCACGGTAACAATAGTTTATACAACGAAGCACTTCAAATAGGCTATATTGCGAATATTAGCCAAGCTATTACTAATAATCAGTTTTTTTTAGTTAAACAGCAAATAGCTCCACTAAGCTCTTCTATAAGTGAACAAGCCCACTACGAAATTTTAATTCGCTTTAAAGCGCTTGATAATAAACTAATTCCCCCTGATTTATTTATTCCAGCTGCAGAAAAAAATGGCTTAATAACATTAATAGATCAATGGGTAGTGAGTACTTTATTAGTGAGATATAGAGAGTTTTTCCCTGATAATAATACCCTTGTATCTATTAACTTATCTGGGATTAGCCTAAGTAATGAGGCGTTTGTACAACACATAATTAAACTCATAAAAAAAAGTGATATCAATGCTAAGAATATTTGTTTTGAAATCACCGAAACAGCTGCTATATCTCAGATAACTAAAGTTCAAAATTTTATAAGAGAGATGAAAGTACTTGGTATTAAGTTCGCAATCGATGATTTTGGCAGTGGCGCGTCTACTTACGAATATTTAAAAAACCTACCAGCTGATTATCTTAAAATAGATGGCAGTTTAATTAAAAATATTGAACGCAGCCAAGTAGATCAACAAATAGTCAAATCTATTAATGAAATAGCCCATATGATGGGAATGCAGACCATTGCAGAGTTTGTAGAGAATGAACAGATTAACCAAATACTTGAGACTATCGGTGTTAACTATGTACAGGGCTACCATATTGGTAAACCCTGCCCATGTGATGAAAAATAAAAGTTTAGATAAATATCAGCCTTACTTATTTTCACCCTCGCGAGATACTTTTAATTCGTCACTTAGTTGCTGCGCTAAAGCTTGTATTTTAGGCATTGCATCTTGCATTAAGCTTTGTGACATTTGCATAGATTCTTGCATTACAACTGGCATTTTAGCGAGTATTTTTTGCCCAGTATCTGTTTTATAAAAAGCTAACATATCGGCAATTTCTTGTTCATTAAAATGCTTGTCGTACACGTTAACCATCATTGGCTGCATTTTAGCCCAGCTCATTTGCGTTTTTAATACTGCTGTCATATCTGCGTAGTATTTATCAAAAATTGGCTGCTCAGAAGGCTTAACGCCCATTTGGTCTGACATGCCTTTCATCATACCTTCAACCTGGCCGTACATAGAGTCAACCATTGAATCTAAATTCATTACACTAATAAGTTCATCTATTTTTTGCTGCTTAGTATTTTGTTCAGCATATAAACTACTAGAAAAAATCAGTAATGATAAAAGTAGTACCTTACCCATAATAATATCCTTTCATATAAATAATCGTTTTATAGTTACATTATTAATTAGTCTTGTAAAGGGTACAAGCAATCACTAAAAAGGCCGAGTAAAATGAATTTATTCGGCCTTTTATAAATATATTTTTATGTTAATCGTCTTCTACATTATCTAGGCCTTTAGTGCCTTCTTTGGCTTTTAGCTTATGATGAATAGCTGACTTTATTAGCATGTAACCACTAATCGGTGCCGTAATTAGTAAAAATATAGTAATGAGTATTTCTTTAACACTTAGGCCATGCCCTGAATTTGCAAAATAAACCATAGCTGCAATTAGCATACTTGCCATGCCCAACGTTGTTGCTTTAGTTGGCCCATGCAAACGCATAAAAAAGTCAGGTAGTTTAACTAAGCCTATTGAGCCAATTAAAATAAACGTACCACCAAATAACAATAATATTGATACAACCCATTCGCTGATCATGTTTTCACCTTATTCAATTATATCGCCACGTAGTAAATACTTACACACTGCAACTGTACTTATGAAACCTAGCATGGCAATAAGCAGTGCAGCTTCAAAATAAAGCCCTGTATCCATACTAATGCTATATAAAATAATCAGTGCAATGACGTTAATGTACATTGTATCGAGCGCTAAAACACGATCAGGCACTGATGGACCAATGATCAATCGCCATAAATTAAGCAATAATGATAAGCCAATCATCGAAAAAACAATGAGTAATACGGTGTCTAACATTGAAATATCTCCTTTAGTGGAGCTTCGTAGCGTTGTTTTATTTGTTTGATAAGTGCTTCTTCATCTTTAAGGTCAAGCACATGTATTAATAAGTAGCGTTGTGTTGGCTCTTCACCCTCAGGTAACGATTCAGCAATTGGGTAAACCTCTGCACTCACTGTACCGGGTGTAAGCGATACACTACTGGCCAATATGGTAATTGGCATATCATGAGTTAAATCTATCGGTACTTTTATAAATGCCGGACGCAAATTTTTAGATGGCCCAAGTATAAGTAAAGCCACTTGTAAATTTGCTACGACAATATCGTACAGCACAATAAGCAACTGCTTAAGAGCCAAGCCCGGCTTTAAAATTAGTGGCTGAGGCTCGCGAAGCGAAAAACTTAATATCGGGATAAGTATTGCAAAAATAGTCGCTAATACTAAGTGCCCTACCGACACGCTATTATTTAACAATAGCCAAACCATAAACAAAAATAAGCTACGAAATGGCGTTGGTAACCAACGAAAACGGGCTTGTAATCTCATCACATGCCTCCTTTAAGTACAGCATTAATACCGCCGCTTATATCATGTAACTGAGTAGCAGCACCTAGCATGTATTCACTTATTGGTCCGCCAAAAATAACGAGCAATGGCGAACACGCAAGTAAACCTATAATTACAATTACCTGCAACGGGTGTGCATTTGCACAATCTGCGTTTTCGCTATTTTTACTTTTATGCTCCCAAAACAAGGTCGTGCCAGCACGCGAAAGCGCTACCAACAACGCGAAGCTTGTTACTAAATATACAGGCCAAAATAGTAAAGCTTGCTCACTATTTAATGTGGCTTTAAGTATCCAAATTTTACCTACAAAGCCTGATAGTGGCGGCATACCAACTACAGTTAAAGCCGCAACAATAAAGCACACACCTAATAAAAATGGTTGTTTAACAGAGCGACCCGCTACTAGCCTATCACCAACTTTACCGCGCTGGATTGAAACTAAGTCTGCTAGTAAAAACAGTGCGGCACTAACAAGTGTTGAATGCACTAAATAATATAAAAGTGCAGCAGTGGCATTTACATTTTGCAATGCAATTAGCGCAACCAACGTACCTACCGATACTAATACTAAGTTAGAGGTGAGTTTACGTAAGTCTTGCGCTGCCATAACGCCAATGGCACCCACTATAATGGTGGCAATTGCTAAGCCCCAAAGCCAAGGCTGCGCCATATGTTCAAGCGCTCCTGCTTGTTCGCCAAATATCACCGTGTAAACACGAAGCATGGCGTAAACGCCTACTTTGGTCATAATCGCAAACAATGCAGCAACCACAGGTTTAGCGCTTGAATACGTATTTGGAAGCCATAAATGCAGAGGTAATAGTGCGGCCTTTAAAGCAAATACAATTAATAGTAATAAACCACCTGCTTTTGCTAGGTATACATCATCGCCCGAAAGCTGTGATACTTTTTGCGCCATATCTGCAATATTAAGCGTACCAAGTACACCGTACAAAATACCCAAACCGATTAAAAATACGCTTGAGCCAACTAAATTTAATATTACATATTGCAGTGCCGCACGAGTGTTTTGTTTATCACCTGCGTGCATTAACAGTGCATATGATGCAATCAGTAACACTTCAAAAAATACAAATAGGTTAAATAAATCGCCAGTTAAAAACGCGCCATTTACACCCAATATTAAAAAATGAACAAGTGGATGATAAAAGCTGCCCTTTTCATCATCGCCAGCACTACCATATAAAATAGCGCCCAAACCTAAAAGTGAAGTTAACGTAACCAATAAGGTAGATAACATGTCAGCGACTAAGACTATCCCAAATGGTGCAGACCAACTACCAATAGCGTAAACATTAATACCTGTATTATTAATATGTACAAGTAAAAGCACACTAATGGCAAAAGTAGCTATTGCCATTACAATTGAAACTAAGCGGCGAATTTTGACGCTTTTACCACATGGCGGCAGCAATAAAATAACTGCCGTCAACATAGGTAATAAAATAGGTAGCGAAGCTAAATGTTGGATCATTTTTGCTCCTTATTATCTGCAGAGGTGTTAGGCACATAACCATCAACATGGTCACTACCTAAATCGGCGCGCCCACGTATTGCCAAAATAACCACAAATGCGGTCATCGCAAAACCAATCACTATTGCAGTTAGTACTAATGCTTGAGGTAGAGGATCGGCGTATTCTGTGCCAGTACCAAGTACTACCGCTTTATTAATAGTAAGGCGACCTGCTGAAAACAAAAATAAATTAACAGCGTATGAAATCATAGTAAGCCCAAGTACTACAGGGAATGTACGAGCTCTCAGCAGTAAAAACACACCGCAACTGACCAATACTCCAACGCAAGATGCGTACAATAATTCCATTAAATATTTACCTCTTTTTTCTGGGTATCTGCTGTCATATTACCTAAGCTTGCTAAAATCATTAACGTAGCGCCTACAACAGTTAAGTAAACACCTAGGTCAAATGCAATCGCGCTGGCAAGCTCTGTTTTACCGACAAACGGAATATCAAAGTAGTCAAACCAAGTTGTTAAAAATGGCTTATCGAAGAACCAACTACCCACACCTGTAAACAAAGAAATACCGATGCCTGAGGCTATAATTTTGCGATAATTAACATCAAAGCGTTCGTTTATCCATGCTGTACCATGCGCCATGTATTGCAAAATAAACGCGATTGACGTTACCAGTCCTGCAATAAAGCCACCACCAGGTAAGTTATGTCCACGTAGGAAAATATATGCAGAAACTAATAACGCAAGCGGTAATAAACTTTGTGAAATACTCGCCAGTAATATTGGATGACGTTCTTTAGCCCATGGGCGCCCTTCGCTGTCGCTTGCTGGCATAAATAATGGAATTCGAGAAAGTACTTTAAATATACCTAATGCGGCAATACCTAATACGGTAATTTCTCCAAGCGTATCAAAGCCCCTAAAGTCGACCAAAATAACGTTAACCACGTTGGTACCACCGCCACCTATTTTAGCGTTAGCAATAAAGAAGTCTGAGATTGAATCTAATGGACGTGTAAGTAATGCGTAACAAATACTCGCTATCACTACACCTAACGTAGAGGCTATTGCTAAGTCTCGAAGTACGCGTAATGAACTTGATTCTTTTGGCGTATGCTGCGGCAAGAAAAACAATGCCAACATAAGTAAAATAATAGTAACAACCTCAACGGTTAGCTGCGTAAGCGCTAAATCTGGAGCAGAAAAGCGTGTAAATACAACCGACACCATTAATCCTACAATTGAGAGCATTAATAGCGATACCATTCGAGAGCGATGCCAAATAACGGTGGCAAGAGCACCAATAATCAATAAGCCTGCACCAATTGCATTGTGCACATCAACAGGGGTAAGTGGCATGCTTCCGGCAAGTTGTTGCATTTCAAATAACGGCCAACCTGCACACAGTAATACTACCGCTAACATAATTACAAGGTAGCGCTGCAGCGATCCATTTTCTGTACTGTTTACTTTTGACTGACACCAAGCAACAATATTTAAGATTACACGTTCAAACGTTTTTTTAGCGTTTAGAGGTGGTAGTGATGCTTGAAATTGAAATAGATATTTACGATTAATATAAATAAATAAGCCGCCAGCAATCGCCATCGCACTCATTAGTAGAGGCAAGTTAAACCCATGCCAGATAGCTAATTCGTAAACAGGCATTTCTTTTCCAAGTACAGCTAAAGACGCCGCAGATAAAATGCCATCAATTGTAAAGTGCGGGAACATACCCACTAACAAACAAATCACAACAAGTATTTCTATTGGTACACGCATATAGCGCGGTGGCTCATGCGGCGTACGAGGTAAATCAATTGGTTCACCATTAAAAAACACGTCATGAATAAAGCGTGCTGAGTACGCAACAGCTAATGCACCTGCAACAGTTGCCAGTACTGGAATTAACCACGACATAGAACCAAGCACTTGCTGATGCAGCGTTTCTGCAAAAAACATTTCTTTAGACAAGAAGCCATTTAGTAAAGGAACTCCTGCCATTGCAGCCGCCGCGACCATCGCAAGCGTTGCAGTGTATGGTAAGTATCGCCACATACCATTTAATTTACGCATATCGCGCGTGCCCGTTTCGTGATCAATAATACCAACGGCCATAAATAACGACGCTTTAAACGTCGCATGGTTAATTATGTGAAAAATAGCAGCAACAGTCGCAAGTTCAGTATCAAGTCCGAGTAATAGCGTTATTAAACCCAAATGGCTTATTGTTGAATAGGCTAACAAGCCTTTTAAGTCGTGTTTGAATAGTGCTATATAAGCGCCAAACAACAGCGTAGCTAAACCCGTTAACCCAACGAGCAAGAACCAAGTATCGGTGCCGGCTAAAGCAGGATGAAAACGTGCTAACAAAAATATACCGGCTTTTACCATCGTCGCAGAATGTAAATACGCGCTTACTGGCGTAGGCGCTGCCATTGCATGAGGAAGCCAAAAGTGAAATGGAAATTGTGCCGATTTAGTAAACGCACCCAGTAGCACCAATACCAATGCTACTTCGTATAAATCATGAGATTGAATTATTGCTTTACTCGCTAGAATAACATCTAGGTCGTAACTACCAACAATATCACCTAATAGCATCAATCCAGCAAGTAACGCTAAGCCGCCCGCGCCTGTTACAGCAAGCGCCATACGTGCGCCTTTTCGCGCTTCTGATTTATGCCACCAAAAACTAATTAATAAAAATGAGCTGATGCTCGTTAATTCCCAAAACAACCACAGTTGAATGACGTTGTTAGACATAACAATACCAAGCATTGCAGTCATAAATAGCATTAAGTAACTATATAGCTTAGCCATTGAGTCATTAGCGCTTAGGTAGTAACGGGTGTAGAGGATAACGAGCAAGCCTATGCCTAAAATCATAAACATAAACAATAAACTGAGGCCGTCTAACCGCAGAGACAAATCGAGTCCTATTGACGGGATCCAAGCTAAAGAATAACGAATGGTTTCGCCCGCTAAAACGGCAGGTGCATGGTATAGAGTAATCCCCAAAGCCGTCAAAGGCGCAAGAGCCGTTAAACTAGTGCTTAAATTGCGGGATAACTTACCTGTGCATGCAGAAATAACACTGCCAATTAAGGATAACAAGGGTATCCAGAGCAAAGTCATAATGTAGGGCCTTTTATTATCATAAGTTTATTAGGGCATCTCTTTTTAATACTAAGTGATGCTTTTACTGCCTGTTTTTAAACGACATTAATGACTATAGTTATACTGAAAAACACTGATTTTGTCTATAAAAAGCGGTTCTGTATGGGTGTTTTTTAAACAAGAACTAACAATTTATTAAGCCTAAAAAAACAATTAATTAATACTGATAATTGTTAATTTAATATGGCCTTATTTGCAAATGTAAGCGCGCCAGGGTGACGATGAAAGTTACCATTGGTCATATCTAAATGTTTCAACCAAAGTTGTCTATACTGCGCTGAGAGCCCTAACTGCTGATATTGCATAATAGACCAATTTTCACTAGGTTTATAAGCAATACCTCCTACCTGGCAACTCTTTGCTTTATGCCAACCTGTTGGCGGTGACTCACCATGAGAAATAAATAAATTAGGTGCAACAAAACCCGTTTTTGCACACAACCATGCTTGCTTAGTTTTAGGCAAAGCGTATTCATCTTCAAAACCGTTAAAATGCATCAGCTCATGCAAAAATATACTGTATTTTGCTTTTGAGTTTATTAGCATTGTTCCCTTCGTGACATTAGCCGTTCCATCTTTAGGCATCATCACTATAAAATCAAAATTGTTAGGAAGCTGGCTATTAAGTTTAGATGATTGCCAGTCACACTTTGCTATTTGACTAGTACTACTTTTACACTCAAGCATACCCGCAACGTAAACGGGTTTTGAAAAGCAAAAAATATTTTCACGGGGCTCTGGTTGTTTATTATAAGCATTAATAAACTCTGTAAGTTTATATAAGCCACTGCGATGATCGCTCATAGTCAGCACGTTAAACATACATTGCTTATTAGGTTTGCTTATATTTCTTAAAGATGAAAAACCGAGATCGTGGATAAACGCGGTAGATATTTTACTCTGTGGTATTTTTAACTGAAGTTTTAGATGATTTAGTACATCCCCTGCTGGTAATTTGTTTTTACTAGCGAGTAACTCTAAATCGCTCCAACGTGATTGCTCAAGTAACTTTGTTGCTAATATTTTACGCTCTGGGATTGTTAAGTCATTTATAGCGGAGAGCCAAAATTGTTTTGCAGTATCACTCTGACTGCTTTTAATAAGCTTAAGAGAATACATATATTGTGCTGAGGAAATTTTACTGCGAGCAAGTATAGCTAAAGAGGTCTTTGGTAACTGCTCTAGGTGATCAGAAAAATAAGCTGGTGAATTCCAATAACTTTGTAGAACATTGGCTTTTGTATTTAAAACATGCCAAAAGCCAATAGCGCCAAGGTAATTACTCGAGCCTGTAATTAACAAACAACATAGTAATACACCTATTAATTTAAAACGCTTAACTTGCGTCAACACCTTCCATCAACTCAAGTTCTAAACGCGCATATTTGTACTCAATAAACTCATGTACATTGGTTGCTAGCGCAAGCCTAAAATAGTCTGATGCTAAGTACAGCTCACCCGCTGCTTGATGCATTTTGGCTAAGTAAAAATAAGCTTCACATAAACGTTGCGCATATTCTTGCTCAGTTCTAACACCATCACTAATGCCTGATAAAAATGCATGTTCACTCATATCGCCCGTATAAAGAGAAATTAACTGATACGCCCATTGTGAATCATCAAGCGCAGTCGCATTTTGTTTAAGGGCATCAAGTGCGATTACTTTATCCTCTTGTGCCTGGGCTAAATAAACCCATAAAACACGGTACGGATCGTTAGGAGAACGGGCTAAAAACTCATTAAAGTCATTTTTAGCAAGGCCAGCTCTATCGCCGTAATACAGTGCAATTCCTCGATTTAAATAGGCGTATTCATGCTCTTCATCAAGTTCTAGAGCTGAATCGAAAAACTCATAGGCTTTTTCGTACTGCTGCATAAGCGTATGTTGAATACCTAAAAAATTATACACTTCAGCTAAATCAGGCTTAAGTTTTACTGCGCGGTTAAAATCAATACGCGAAAGAGTGGTCATACCTAGACTATCGAAAAGTACACCACGGTCGTAATAAAGCTTAGCTTGTTGCTCTTCGCTTAAGTCAGCCCTATTCAATAACTCTGAGTAGCGTGCAATAGCAATTTCACTTCTAAAGTCAGAGGCTAAAGGTGCAGTAAATGGCACATTAACAATCGGGGTTGGTTCTGATTCTGTTGTAGTTTGGCAAGCGCTTAAAGACAAAATAGCAAAAGATGCCAAAGCTAAATGTTTGAGTATCATTAAAATCCTTAATACCAAGATATATCGCGATTAATATAAGACAGACCTTGTCCAATAAGGTTTCATTAAAGCATAAAAAAAGGGGCTAAACAGCCCCTTTTTTATCATCTAGCTAATATAACTAGATTAATAAGTTAACAATTACGCGTCAGTTGGCGCGTCAGCTGCAGGTGCTGCTGATTCCATTGCTTCTTTAATACTTAGACGTACACGGCCTTGGCGATCTACTTCTAGTACTTTAACTTTAACTTCTTGACCTTCAGAAAGGTGATCAGCCACGTTATTAACGCGCTCAGTACTAATTTGAGAAATATGTACTAGACCATCTTTACCAGGAAGAATGTTTACAAACGCACCGAAATCAACAATACGTACAACTTTACCTTCGTAGATAGTACCTACTTCAAGTTCAGCTGTTAATTGCTCAATACGGCTAATTGCATTAGCTGCACTTTCGCCATCTGTAGCGGCAATTTTAATCGTACCGTCGTCACCGATTTCAATCGTTGTACCAGTTTCTTCAGTAAGCTGACGAATAGTTGCGCCACCTTTACCGATAACTTCAGCGATTTTCTTCTGTGGGATTTTCATTGTGTATATGCGAGGAGCAAACATTGATAGCTCTTCAGAAGGAGCAGAAATTGCTTCGTCCATCACTTCTAAGATATGTAAACGTGCAGCTTTTGCTTGTTTAAGCGCAATTTGCATGATTTCTTGAGTGATACCTTCGATTTTGATATCCATTTGAAGTGCAGTGATACCTGCAGCTGTACCAGCAACTTTAAAGTCCATGTCACCTAAGTGATCTTCATCACCTAAGATGTCAGAAAGAACAACGAATTTATCGTCTTCTTTAACTAGACCCATCGCAATACCAGCAACAGACGCTTTAATTGGTACACCGGCATTCATAAGTGCAAGTGAAGTACCACATACAGAAGCCATTGAAGATGAACCGTTTGATTCAGTGATTTCAGATACTACACGGATTGAATATGGGAATTCAGTCAATGTTGGCATTACAGCAGCAATACCACGCTTAGCAAGGTTACCATGGCCGATTTCACGACGCTTAGGAGAACCAACAAAACCAGTTTCACCTACACAGAATGGAGGGAAGTTGTAGTTAAGCATAAAGTGGTTTTTATGAGTACCCGTTAAATCGTCGATTAACTGTGAATCACGTTCTGTACCAAGTGTAGCTGTTACTAACGCTTGAGTTTCGCCACGAGTAAAGATAGCAGAACCGTGAGTACGCGGTAATACGCCAGTCATTACATCTAGTGCACGAATCATATCTGGTTCACGACCATCGATACGTTTTTCGCCAGAAGCGATACGGCCACGAACGATTTTCTTCTCAAGTGAACCGAAGATTTTACCAATTTCTTGCTTATCTAAAGACTCGCCTTCAGCAAGTTCAGCTGTTAACACTGCAACAACTTCATCTTTAGCTACGCCAAGTGCTTCTTTACGCGCTACTTTATCAGTGATTAAGTAAGCTGCGCCTACTTTATCAGCAGCAATTGCTGCAACTTTATCTTCTAGTGCAACGTTTTTAGCTGGTGCAGTCCAATCCCAAGTAGGCTTGCCTGCTTCTGCTTTAAATTCTTCGATTGCAGTGATGATCGCTTGAGATTGCTCATGACCATATACAACAGCGCCAAGCATTACGTCTTCTGCAAGTACGTTAGCTTCTGATTCAACCATAAGTACCGCTTTATCAGTACCGGCTACCACTAAATCAAGTTGGCTTTCTTCAAGCTCTTTTAATGTAGGGTTAAGTACATATTCGCCGTTGATGTAACCAACGCGAGATGCACCAATTGGACCACTGAACGGGATACCAGAGATAGCAAGTGCTGCTGAAGTACCAATCATCGCAACCATATCAGGTTGGATTTCAGGGTTAACAGAAACAACAGTAGCAATAACTTGTACTTCGTTTACAAAACCGCTTGGGAAAAGTGGACGAATTGGACGGTCAATAAGACGTGCAATAAGTGTTTCGCCATCGTTAGGACGACCTTCACGCTTTAAGAAACCACCTGGGATACGACCAGCAGCATACATACGCTCTTGGTAGTTAACTGTTAGTGGGAAAAAGTCTTGGCCAGGTTGTGCTTCACGCTTACCAACAACAGTTACTAAAACTGAAGTGTCGCCAATGCTTGCAAGTACAGCGCCGTCTGCTTGACGAGCGATTGCACCAGTTTCTAGAGTCACTGTATGTTGACCTAGTTTGAATTCTTTAATAATTGCTTGCACTTAAAATATTCCTTAAATGTATTCTAATAAGTTGTCATCAAAGTACCAATTACAGTACATAATTGTATTCAGTTGGAAATCAATTAAGTACTACAATTGGCAATGATGTGAATAAGCGTAGATAAACCTTTTTACCTACGCGCATAGTATATACCAAAGCTGCTTCAAAATGCGAGTCTAGGGTGTGTTGATCTTTGTGGATTGAAATTTGTTCAATCTAGGGTCGATTTAATCACGGCGCGAGATTTGTAACCTAGTGGGCTAAGTAAAAATCGAGCAACAAAGAGTTAATCGCCCCTAGGATGAACCCGCAGGGCAGCGCATGTTTGGCATTTATGCTGCGTTATCGCCTATTTATGGGGAATAACCACACTACATAGGCGCTGCCTTGCCTAAAGACCAAACATACAGCTGCAAAATTAATCACGAAAGGTCAACACACACTCGCTACTAGATTTAAACTGGGCTAATTAGCGGGTAAATACAACAGCTATTGGTAGTCTATGAAATGGGGGTTTTATATTATAATTCAATAGGTTTAAGAATTTTCTTAATTTGGAAACACAAATTTTAGGCACAAAAAAAGGAGCTAAAAAGCTCCTTTTTCTATAATCTAGTTCTTAGCGACGTAGGCCAAGTTCTTTGATTAACGCAGTATAACTAGTGATGTCTTTACCTTTAAGGTAATCAAGTAGTTTACGGCGAGTGCTTACTTTACGAAGCAGACCACGACGTGAGTGGAAGTCATGCTTGTGATCAGCAAAGTGACCTTGAAGCTTGTTGATGTCAAAAGTAAGTAATGCTACTTGTACTTCTGATGAACCTGTATCGCCTTCTGCACGTGCAAATTTAGCAATGATATCGATTTTTTCTTGATTGCTTAGTGACATAGTAACTCCAAAAATTAAATTTAAAAGGTGTCTTAGCCGATCACTAATTCAGCCAAAACGATTAAGCGGGCGTATTCTACCAACTGTAGGAATAACTACAAGCTAATTATCCCCAACTACAACTAATAAGCCACCGTTAGGCACATTAGTTGCTTATTCAGGCTTTACGTAATCGTCTTGCTGACTAGCAAGACCACGTTTAACCTTTAAATGACCGTTTGAGTTGCGCTCACCAGTACCAATAAATATATTATCCGCAACAACTTTAATTGCACCATCAGGTAAAGCGATTGATAATTCTACAGCTTGCCCGTGACTAAAAATCCCCCCTTGTTCTTTTGTAATTTCAACAACGGGTAAATCAGTTAAAGCAGTATCAATTGGTAGCAATAGCGAGTCTAAATAAGTTGAAGGCGCAAGCTCTTCTTCTTTCGCTTTAGCAAGCAACGCTTCAATCTCATCAAGCGAGACCATTTTATCTGCCGGATACTGACCAACAGCGGTTCTGTGGAGCATAATAACGTGTGCGCCACAGCCTAGGTTTTCGCCTAAATCATCAACGATTGTACGAATGTAGGTCCCTTTAGATACATGGGCCGTCATTTGTAATACGTTGCTTTGTTCATCAAATTCGTCAAACGATAAGCTAAACACGTTTATTTTTCTGCATTTACGAGGAACTTCAATACCTTCGCGCGCGTACTTATATAACGGTCTACCTTGGTACTTAAGAGCTGAGTACATTGACGGATATTGTTCAGACTCACCAACAAAAGCAGCTATTTCTTTTGTTAGCTGTTCACGCGTAACGTTCACATCTTTAGTGCTAACAATTTCGCCATCAGAATCTGATGTTGTTGTACGCTCACCCAGTTGTGCTCGAACGATATAGGTTTTATCTGTATCGAGTAAAAACTGCGTAAACTTAGTCGCTTCACCAAAACAAATTGGCAGCATACCTGTGGCAAGTGGATCTAAAGCACCTGTGTGTCCAGCTTTTTGCGCAAAATAAACACTTTTTGCTTGCTGTAATGCTTTATTTGATGAAATGCCTTCAGGTTTGTTTAACAACAAAATACCGTCAACTGCACGGCCTTTACTGCGCTTTGCCATCTGTATCAGTGCCTTCTTCGCTATCTGTATCGTCTACGTGATCAGTACCTTCTTCGCTATCTGAAACATCAGCAGCATCAACACTTTCTACGTCTTCATCTACATGCTTTGCGTTATCTTCGCGGATAATAGAATCCACTAAGTTAGAAATACGCATACCTTCCATTAATGAGTTATCAACTACAAACTTTAACTCAGGCATTATACGTGCACGGATACGCTTACCAAGTAACGAGCGAATATAGCCCGTTGCTTCATTAAGTACTTTTGCGCTTTGCTTTGCTGCGTCTTCATCTTGTGTGTTAAACACAGTAATGAAAATTTTGGCATAAGATAAATCGCGCGATACTTCTACCGCTGACACTGTCACCATACCTAAGCGTGGATCTTTAATTTCGCGTTGTAAAATTACAGCAATCTCTTTTTGGATTTGCTGTGCAACACGATCAGTGCGAGAAAATTCTCTCATTATACTTGTCCTAAAATAATAACTTATTGAAATTAAATAATAAGTTAACTAAATAATGGATATGCAAATGGGGGCTAAGCCCCCATTTAAAATCTTAGCGTAGGGTGTGTAGAACGTCCGGCGTTAACCTGAGCGTTCAATACTCCCTAGTAACAATTATAGAGTACGTTGTACTTCAACTGTTTCGAATACTTCGATTTGGTCACCAACACGTACGTCATTGTAGTTCTTAACGCCGATACCACATTCCATGCCGTTACGAACATCAGCAACATCGTCTTTAAAGCGACGAAGTGACTCAAGTTCACCTTCATAGATAACAACGTTTTCACGTAGTACACGGATTGGAGCGCTACGTTTAATAACACCTTCAGTAACCATACAACCAGCGATTGCGCCAATTTTTGGAGACTTGAATACGTCACGAACTTGAGCAAGACCAATGATTTCTTGTTTAAACTCTGGCGCTAACATACCTGACATTGCTTGTTTAACTTCGTCAATCAAGGCATAAATTACGCTGTAGTAACGTAGGTCTAAGTTTTCAGTCTCGATAACTTTACGAGCTGAAGCATCAGCACGAACGTTAAAGCCAACTACAATTGCGTTAGACGCTGCAGCTAGTGTTGCATCAGTTTCGGTAATACCACCAACACCTGAACCAACAATCTTCACTTTTACTTCATCAGTAGAAAGTTTAGTTAGTGAATCAGAGATTGCTTCGATAGAACCTTGAACGTCAGCTTTAAGTACCACGTTAACTTCAGAAACATCGCCTTCAGTCATGTTAGTAAACATGTTTTCAAGCTTAGCTTTTTGTTGACGTGCTAGTTTAACATCGCGGAACTTACCTTGACGGTATAAAGCAACTTCACGCGCTTTACGTTCATCTTTAACTACAGTCGCTTCGTCGCCCGCAGCTGGAATACCAGAAAGACCTAAAATCTCAACTGGAATAGATGGACCAGCAGACTTAATGTCTTTACCGTTTTCATCGCGCATTGCACGAACACGGCCATACTCAAGACCACATAATACAATGTCACCTTGGTTAAGCGTACCAGATTGAACAAGTACTGATGCTACTGGACCACGGCCTTTATCAAGACGAGATTCAATAACAACACCAGCCGCCATACCTTCAGTCGGTGCAGAAAGCTCTAGAAGCTCAGATTGGTTCAATACTGCTTCAAGAAGGTCGTCAATACCTAAGCCAGTTTTAGCTGAGATATGAACGTACTGCGTATCGCCGCCCCATTCTTCTGGAATAACGTCTAGTACAGCAAGTTCGTTTTTAACACGATCTGGATCTGCGCCTTCTTTATCCATTTTGTTTACAGCAATGATTAAAGGAACGCCAGCTGCACGTGCATGCTGTACCGCTTCTTTAGTTTGTGGCATAACGCCATCATCTGCTGCAACCACTAGGATTACGATATCAGTCGCTTTAGCACCACGAGCACGCATTGATGTAAATGCAGCATGTCCTGGAGTATCTAAGAACGTAATCATATTGCCGTTTACATCAACATGGTATGCACCAATATGCTGTGTAATACCACCGGCTTCGCCAGAAGCAACCTTCGCAGAACGAATGTAATCTAGCGTAGATGTTTTACCATGGTCAACGTGACCCATTACAGTTACTACTGGAGCACGAGGCTCTGACTTACCATCTTCATGGCGGTCATTAAGTACTGTTTGCTCTAATTCGTTTTCTTTAACAATGATAACTTTGTGACCCATTTCTTCTGCAACTAATTGTGCAGCTTCTTGGTCAATCACTTGGTTAATAGTAACCATGTCACCCATTTTCATCATTGTTTTAACAACTTCAGCGCCTTTAACGGCCATGCGTGATGCAAGCTCGGCTACTGTAATTGTTTCGCTAATACGCACTTCATTTTTAACATCAACAGTTGGTTTTTGGAAACCATGTTGTAATGATGCTGGCGCTTTTAGCTTAGACTTGTTACGGCCTCTTGACGCTGCAAATTTATCTTTTGCTGGCGCTTTTTTCTTTTTCTTAGCACGGCGTGTACCTTGCTCATCACGAGCATCGGCAACATCTTCTGCTTCACGTGCATAAGTAGAAGTCGTAAGATGGTGATCCGCTGTTTCTTCGCGTTTCTTACGTTCTTCTTCTTCTTTCTTCCAGCGTGCTGAATTCTCTTCAGCTAGCTTTCTTGCTTCTTCTGCTTGACGTTTCGCTTCTTCTTCAGCTTTCTTCAATGCGGCCTCTTCTGCTTCTTTTTGCAGACGCTCAGCTTCTATGCGATCTTTCTCAGACTTAGCACTTTGCTCTGGGGTCATCTGCTTTTGTTTCGCTTTACGCTCTGCATCAGCTTTGCGTTTAGCTTCTTCTTTGGCTTTACGGTCAGCGTCTTCTTTCGCTTTGCGTTCTGCCTCTTGTTTCGCTTTTAATTCTGCGGCTTCTTGGTCAGCTTTTTGCTGCTCTTCAAGGCGCACTTTTTCTTCAGCAGCTAAGCGTGCTTGCTCTTGCTCTTGTTCCATTGCGCTTTTCTTCACGTAAGTACGTGTTTTGCGAACTTCAACTTGAACATCTTTTGCTTTACCCGTAGAGCCAGTCACACTTAGCGTGCTTTTGCTCTTACGTTGTAAAGTCATGCGCGCAGGGCCATCTGAACCTGTACCGCCATGATGCTTACTTAAATGATCAAGTAACGTTGCTTTTTCAGCTTCTGTTACATTATCAGTTGCTTGCTTAGTGATACCTGCTTGTGAAAACTGCTGTAGCAATTTATCAACAGTCGTACCTATATCGCCGGCTAGTTTTTCAACATTTACTTCTGCCATAGTGTGTAATACCTCCGTTAATAAATTACTCGTCTGCAAACCAACAAATGTTTCGTGCAGCCATAATCAGTTCACCCGCTTTTTCAGATGAAACTTCTGTGATATCAACTAATTCGTCAATACCTTGTTCTGCCAAGTCTTCAAGTGTAACAACACCCTTGCTTGCCATCACAAATGCTAAGTGACGTTCTAAGCCTTCAAGCGCAAGTAAGTCTTCAGCTGGCTCTGCGCCATCTAAGCTTTCTTCCGTTTTAAGTGCTTTAGTAGTCAATGCATCTTTTGCGCGTGAACGCAGTAAATCTACAGTCTCTTCATCAAGACCATCAATTTCTAAAAATTCAGACGCTGGTACATACGCCACTTCTTCAAGTGTAGAGAAACCTTCGTTGATAAGTAATGATGCAAACTCATCATCAATTTCTAAATTTTCAGTGAATAAGTTAAGTAACTTATCAGATTCAGCTTCATTTTTAGTACGCATGTCTTCAACAGTCATTACGTTTAGTTCCCAGCCAGTTAACTGACTTGCTAAACGAACGTTTTGACCATTACGACCAATTGCTTGCGCTAGGTTATCTGCTTCTACAGCGATATCCATTGAGTGAGTGTCTTCATCCATTACGATTGAAGCAACTTCTGCTGGCGCCATTGCATTGATAACAAATTGTGCCGGGTTGTCATCGTAAAGTACGATATCAACACGCTCACCGCCAAGTTCTGACGATACAGCTTGCACTCGTGCGCCACGCATACCAACACATGCACCAATTGGGTCAATGCGTTTGTCGTTAGATTTAACAGCAATTTTAGCGCGTGAACCTGGATCACGTGCTGCAGCACGTAATTCAATCATCTCTTCGCCAATTTCTGGCACCTCAATGCGGAATAATTCCATTAGCATTTCAGGTTTAGAGCGCGTTACAAATAATTGTGCACCGCGTGCTTCAGGCTTAACTTCATATAAAAAGCCACGAATACGGTCACCCGGGCGGAAGTTTTCACGTGGTAACATGTCATCACGGTAAATTACTGCTTCTGCGTTATTGCCTAAATCAAGAACAATAGAGTCACGCGTTGCTTTTTTAACAACACCCGTTACCAACTCACCTACTTGATCTTTGTATGCTTCAACAACTAAAGCACGCTCAGCTTCACGTACTTTTTGTACGATAACTTGCTTAGCCATTTGTGTTGTAATACGGTCAAATTTGATTGAGTCGATTTGCTCTTCAACATAATCACCCATTTGCAAATCAGGTTCTTCAACCTGTGCTGCTTCTAGAG
This sequence comes from Pseudoalteromonas sp. NZS100_1, assembly GCF_015864285.1. Taxonomy (NCBI): domain Bacteria; kingdom Pseudomonadati; phylum Pseudomonadota; class Gammaproteobacteria; order Alteromonadales; family Pseudoalteromonadaceae; genus Pseudoalteromonas; species Pseudoalteromonas sp. NZS100_1. The sequence goes on along the minus strand of NZ_JADYXN010000033.1, from coordinate 1,091 downwards.
TGATTTCGCTGTATGGATTCTCTAAAGAACCATCTTCTAATACAGCGGCAATCTGCCAACGACGGAACGTATCGTAATCACCAGTTTTACGGTCAATTGCTACGCGTACTTCAATTTCGCCATCGTGTTTTTTCTTTGTAGCTGTCGCTAAAGCGAACTCTAGAGCTTCAAAAATCTTTTCTTTTGGAACCGCTTTCTCATTGGAAACGGCTTCAGCAACCAATAATATCTCTTTTGCCATGGGTAATGCCTCGCTTGCCCTATTCCTTCGCACTCGAATTTAAAACTTCGCGATTAAATTCGCACGTTCGATGTTACTAAGCATGATCAGATGCTCTGCACCATCGCTAGATAGTGTGATCATATCGCTGCTAACTGCTACTAAGTCGCCTTTAAAATTACGACGACCATCCTGTGGAAGTTTAGTACGCACGCGTACTTCCTCTCCTTGCGCCTGCTCGTAGTGATCTTGTTTGAATAATAGACGATCAACACCAGGAGACGATACTTCCAAATCATATTCATTTGTAATTGGGTCTTCGACGTCTAAAATCGCACTAATTTGGCGACTTGCATCCGCACAGTTATCAACTGAGATCCCATCCTCATGAGCAATATATACTCTTAAGGTAGAATGGCGACCCGCTTGCACAAATTCAAGACCATGCAATTCAAAGCCTAACATTTCTACCGCAGGCGTTAACATGGTTACTAAATCTTGTTCAAGTTTTGTCACGAAAATCCTCCATACAAACAAAAAAAGGGCTTATAGCCCTAAAATACTGAGTTTAAGTTTTAATTTGATGACAATTGCCACAAATCGCAAGGTGCAGATACAACAACGCCCCGAACCAAGCGGGGCGTCACACCAATAAAGCATAAAACTGTGTGGCCTAGGGCCAAGCTTGGTTGCGAGTCAGTAAACTGACCTAATTAAACTACATAGTCTAAAACGCAAAACGCGCATTACTTAGAATGCGCGATATAAATTAGTAAGGTAATACCTACTAGTAGAATTGGTTGCGGGAGCCGGATTTGAACCGACGACCTTCGGGTTATGAGCCCGACGAGCTACCAGACTGCTCCATCCC
>NZ_JADYXN010000328.1:0-531 GCF_015864285.1 Pseudoalteromonas sp. NZS100_1 | reverse complement strand
GGCGGAGATGTCGAAAGTGGAGGGACCGTTGAAGAAATGGCCATAGGCGCCCGAACTGCCGAAATCGCGCAGGTTGAAGGCGAGCTCGCGCGCCACCGGCACGAGATGGTCGACCTTGTCGAGGTCATGGCTGGCACCGGCGGGATAGGCGCCGAGCCAATCCCGGACCGCGTCGATGCCGGATTCCGCGCGCCCTGTGTCGATCGTCCATTGGACGGCGGATTTGAGCAGGTTCCATTCGGACGTCGTGACGCCCTTGCGGGTCGCGGCATTGGCCATTTCCGCGACGATCGCGACCGCCATGGAGATGGCGGACTGGCGGTCGTCGCCATCGAGCGCAAAGCCCATATCGAAGGGGTTGAGGACCAGCGCTTCCTCGCCAATGTCGATATAGCGGCCCGAGCAGAGGGTGCAGAGCTTCCGGTAGCTCCCGCCGATATCGATGATGCGGATGAGCGCGCCCTGGGCATAATATTGCAGGCAAAGATTGTTGAGGAGGAAGCTCTTGCCCGCCCCGCTCTCGGCCGAGAC
>NZ_JADYXN010000327.1:0-531 GCF_015864285.1 Pseudoalteromonas sp. NZS100_1 | reverse complement strand
CGTCGGCCTCGACCTGCGGAACGGCCTTGACGTGACCCCCGGATTTTCCTCCAAGCTTGATTAGAGTCTGGCCTGATGGAAGGACGGACGAATGAAGCGAGCAAGGTTCACAGAAGAGCAGATCATTGGCGTGCTGAAGGAGCAGGAGGCTGGCACGAAGACGGCCAACCTAGCTCGTCGCCACGGGGTGTCGGAAGCGACGATCTACAACTGGAAGGCCAAGTATGGCGGCCTGGAGGTCTCGGAGGCGAAGCGGCTACGGGCGCTCGAAGATGAGAAAGGCAAGCTGAAGCGACTGCTGGCTGAGGCGATGCTCGATAATGCCGGCCTGAAGGATCTTCTCGCAAAAAATTGGTAACGCCCGCTGCCAAGCGATACAGCGTACTTGCGTGGCTCGCATCATATGCGCTCGTCATTTAATTGGCATCGATCATCCACTCATAATCAGTTCCCTTCAAAATTTTCTGAATATCACGAAAATTATCAATCAACATTTCCAACTTTTCGGGGTTCATTTTTTTCTGAAATGTC
>NZ_JADYXN010000326.1:0-531 GCF_015864285.1 Pseudoalteromonas sp. NZS100_1 | reverse complement strand
GCGGTGGTCGGCTGGGTATCGGGCTATCGCCCGCCAACAGCGCCCGAGAATTTCTTCGTATGGCAGGTCGCGGTGTCGTCTGCCGCGCGCGGCCAGCGCCTGGCCGGGCGCATGATCGAGGCGCTGCTGGCCCGGCCCGAGCAGGCCGGCGTCACCCATCTGACGACGACCATCACCGACGATAATCGCGCCTCCTGGGCCCTGTTCCAGGGGCTGGCGCGGCGTTGGGGCGTTCGGATTGAAAAGACCGCCCGCTTTGAAGAACAGGCCCATTTTGCCGGCGCCCACGCCACCGAATGGCAGGCGCGCATCGGCCCGCTGCCGACCCTGGCACAGAGTTGAGAGAGATTGAAAAGCATGACCGTCACGACCCAGCCCAAACCCACCAGTGCCATGCCTGACACGGCCATTTATGAGCGACGCGAGTCCGCCGTGCGCAGCCATGCCCGCGCCATGCCGCGCCAGTTCAACCGCGCGGAAGGCGTGTGGATGCACGACAATCAGGGCGGCCGTTATCTCGACTTTCTGTCG
>NZ_JADYXN010000325.1:0-531 GCF_015864285.1 Pseudoalteromonas sp. NZS100_1 | reverse complement strand
CTGGGCGCGGACGATCGCGAGGCGGCCGGGATGAGCGACGTCTAGGCGTCCGTCGAAGACCGCGTCATCCCGACGATACGACGCTTCCCCTTGATGAATCATGTTTTTCTGGCACACCTCAAGGAGATTGCGGCGGGGTCCGACAAGATGGCGGCCATGCATCGCCGACCGGACCAACGCCGACAATGACAGGTGGGGGACAATGGAGTGAGTGCGGGTCGCGCATGAACAAGGTCAAGGAGGCGCCTGCCACGGTCGGCGCGCGCCAATATCGTGCTTTTCTGAGCTACAGCCATGCCGACGAGCGCGCGGCGGGAAAGCTGCATCATTGGCTGGAAACCTACCGGATGCCCAGGCGCCTGGTCGGCATACAGGCCGGCCGGGCGGCGGTCCCGCGCCGGCTGACCCCGATCTTTCGCGATCGCGCCGAATTGCCGGCCGCTTCCAGCCTCGACGAACAAGTGCGCCTGGCCCTGTCCCAGTCGGACGCCCTGCTGGTGCTATGCTCGCCAGCGGCGAAGGCCTCGCGCT
>NZ_JADYXN010000324.1:0-532 GCF_015864285.1 Pseudoalteromonas sp. NZS100_1 | reverse complement strand
ACGCGGGCATAGCCCAGAATATCACCCATGCCGCACGTCTCCCAAACGGTCGTTCTGTGGACGCTATGGAGGGCAGCCGCTGCGCCCCACCCATATCCGTCCACATACTATGTCTCTTTACTCCTCGCTGTCCATAGGCCCAGATGACCTTTTGTGGACAGGAAACGGCATGACGAAGCGCAAGCATCAACTCCTGACCGAGAGCGAACGCGATCAGATACTCGCCATCCCGACCGATCGCGACCATTTGGCCCGGCTCTATACCTTCGAGCCTTCCGATATCGAGATCATCGGCGCGCGACGGGAGCGACGGAACCAGTTGGGCGTGGCGCTGCAACTCGCGCTCCTGCGGCACCCGGGCATCACGCTTGCGCAGTTGATACAGGACAGGGGAGCAATACCCCATGATCTCGCCGCTTTCGTCGCGGAGCAACTTGGTCTGCACGTAACCGAGCTGGCCAACTATGCGGCGCGGGATCAGACAATGACGGATCATGCCCGTGAGCTGGCGGCGCGTTTGGGGCTTCGGGGG
>NZ_JADYXN010000323.1:0-532 GCF_015864285.1 Pseudoalteromonas sp. NZS100_1 | reverse complement strand
GCGCGCGGTCAGCCATTTCTCGTCGATGATCTTGCCCAGCATCTTCTGCGCATCGGCGAACAGGCTGCGGGCGCTTTCGCCGACAATCTCGTCCTCCAGGATGGCGGGATAATTGCCGGCCAGTTCCCAGGCACGGAAGAAGGGGGTCCAGTCGATATAGTTGACCAGATCGTTCAAATCCCAGTCGGGGAAGCGGTGAGTACCGGGCAGCAGCGGGCGCGGTGCCTTCAGGCTCTCGTCCATTTCGAAGGCGTTGGCGCGGGCGTCCTCGAGCGACAGGAGCTGGCTCTGCCCCTTGTTCGCGCGGGCGACGCGGACATGCTCATAATCATCCTTGGTCTTCTGGACGAAATCGGCCTTTTGCGTTTCGGACACCAGCGCCGTAGCAACGCCGACGGCGCGGCTGGCGTCCAACACATGGACGACCGGGCCGGTGAAGGCCGGATCGATGCGCAGCGCGGTGTGGACGCGCGAGGTGGTCGCGCCGCCGATGAGGAGCGGCATGGTCATGTTGGCGCGCTGCATTTCGGCC
>NZ_JADYXN010000322.1:0-533 GCF_015864285.1 Pseudoalteromonas sp. NZS100_1 | reverse complement strand
ATCGCATTATGATAGGTGGGATGGTCGATCACCGCCCGGTCGCCCGGCCCCGCCAGCCATTGCAGCAGCAGCGAGAAACCCTGCTGCGCGCCGTTGGTGATCATGATCTGGTCGGGATCGGTCGGGCAGCCACGCCGCTCATAATGGGCGGCGATCGCCCGGCGTAGCACCGGCAGGCCGAGCGGATCATAGCCCAGGTCGCCCAGATAGGCGGGCAGCGCCTCGACCGCATGGGCATAGGCCAGGCCCACGCCGGGCGCGGCCGGCAGCGCGGCATGGGTCCAGTTGAGCAGATTGTCGCCGGTCACGCCGCCGATCTCGGGCGTCGGGGTCTCGACCCGGCCAGGCGGCAGGCGGGTGACGCTGCCCGACCCCTGCCGGCTTTCCAGATAGCCCTCGTCGCGCAGCCGGTCGAAGGCAGCAGCGATGGTCGTGCGGCTGAGCCCCAGCGCGGCGGCCAGTTCCCGTTCGCCCGGCAGCCGGACATTGAGGCCGATCCGCCCGTCCAGCACCAGCATCCGCAGCGCCTGCGC
>NZ_JADYXN010000321.1:0-533 GCF_015864285.1 Pseudoalteromonas sp. NZS100_1 | reverse complement strand
GTAAATCATGACAAAACTGAATTTTATAAAACAAGGTCTGCGCGTTCTTGATATAGAACGTCAAGCACTTAGTGATATTACTCAATATGTAGATGAAAACTTTAATCAAGCATGCCAGTTAATGTTTGATTGCAAAGGACGTATTATAGTTATTGGCATGGGGAAGTCTGGTCATATAGGCACTAAAATAGCAGCAACTCTTGCTAGCACAGGTAGCCCTGCTTTTTTTGTACATCCAGGTGAAGCAAGTCACGGCGATTTAGGTATGATCACTTCAAGTGACGTAGTAATACTTATCTCCAACTCAGGGGAGACCAGCGAAGTATTAAATATTATTCCGGTTTTAAAACGCCTTGGTGCAAAAATAATAGCCATGTCGGGTAATACAGAATCTACAATGGCAATACTTGCTAATGTACATGTATGCATTAAAGTAGAAAAAGAAGCTTGCCCTTTAGGGTTAGCGCCAACAGCAAGTACAACGGCAACACTCGCCATGGGAGATGCTATGGCTGTCGCGCTTTTAGAAGCTC
>NZ_JADYXN010000320.1:0-533 GCF_015864285.1 Pseudoalteromonas sp. NZS100_1 | reverse complement strand
GGCGTTTTCGATCGACATATAGTCGATGCGCTTGCCCGCCGCCGCGATCGGCGCGGCGTCCTTCGCCTCCAGCGCCAGCGTGAAATTGTCCGGGTCGGCCGCGACCATCGATCGGATCGACATGCCGCGCAGCAGCGCGAAATCGCGCGCCTTGCGGAAGCCCTCGATCGTCAACGGTCCCTGCCCAGTGTAGATCGCCCAGAAGCCGCCATCCAGACCGCCCTTCTTCATCCGTGGCAGGTCGACCTGGGTATAGTCGCTATGGACGCCATGCTCCTCGTCGATCGACCAGTCGGGCAGGTCGAGCGATGCCGGCGTATCGAGATGGCTGTCGAGCGTGATCAGCTTCTGGTGCAGCTGATAGACCTGTTTCGACACGCCCCCCGTCGCAGATTTTGGCTGGGCCTGCGCCGCAATCGGGAGCAGCGCGACCAGCGCTGCCCCCATCAGATAAGCATTCCGCATCAGATCTCGCCCGAAATGGTGAACTGGAAGGTGCGTGGGGACAGCGGCCGGAAGGAACCGTCACCCGT
>NZ_JADYXN010000319.1:0-533 GCF_015864285.1 Pseudoalteromonas sp. NZS100_1 | reverse complement strand
CCCGACGACCGTTGACAGAAAACCGCTTGAATAAGTCCAGTGCTTGAGATCTGGCGAAGTGTAGATGCCGATCTTGCCTTCCTCTGACAGCGTCATAATCCAATTGCCGCTGGTCTCGTGCCAGAAAATCGTGGGGTCGCGAAACTGCCTGTTGCCTGGGAAATTGGGTAGCACGATGTCGTGAAAGGTGAAGCTGGCACCCTCATCAAGAGAGTACCAGAGTGCGCAGGACTGGTTTTGCCCGGCGGCATTGTCTGCGGGCATGGTAACGAGCGCGATCAGTGCGCCGGGGCCGAATCCGGCAGTATTGGTGACATCGACAACCGCGCTCCCGGTCCAGATGTCTCCAAAGGATGTTGTGCGGCGTGGGATCGATATACCTTGATCCTGCCAAGTGACGAGGTCTGTTGAGGTCCAGCGGCGCCATTCAGTGCCATCGGTGGGATAGGTTGGATTGAAGAGCGCCCAAATCGTCCAGTGATCTCCCATTCGCACAGGGCGCTGTGGGTCGTTGATCCAGCCTCCTGCCGGGG
>NZ_JADYXN010000032.1:0-51550 GCF_015864285.1 Pseudoalteromonas sp. NZS100_1 | reverse complement strand
CCCGATGGGTTAAGCCAAAACCATCTAAGTATCCCCATAAAAAGAAAAATGCCAGTCAGCTTAACTGACTGGCATTAAGCGCATGCGCTCCTTTTTGCTTTTAATATAGTTTTATAAATTAACTACTTCTGACATCTACTTTAAGTTTTAGCTTTTGGCCAGGTTGTAAGTATTTTTGACCGGCTAAATTATTCCACTTAATAATTTCGTTAACGCTTAGATTAAACTTAGACGCAATACGTGCAAGTGAGTCACCACGGCGTACTTTGTATGTAATAGTACGGTTGGTGCTTGCCGTTGCTTGTGGTTTATTAGCTGACTTATACACAGTTAGTTTTTGATTTAGGCGCAATACAGAGTTTTTCTTTAGTTTATTCCATTTAGCCAACTCATCCATAGTGACGTCATATTCGCGGCTAATATCCCATAACGTGTCGCCACTTTTAACTGTGTGCGAAAGCTTTGTGCGAGTTGCTTTATTAGCAGCTAAACGCATCTGCTTTGGTAAATGCTCGCTATTTATAGCGCCATCAGTAAGCGGGACTAATAACTCTTGGCCTACTTTAATCGTATTTGATTTGAGTTTATTAAGCGATCGGATTGCACTTGAGCTTGTTGTAAACTTTTTGGCAATTACCGATAAGCTGTCGCCTCGAGCCACAATATAACGCTGCCAGCGTAATCTGTTTTTAACATCAGTGTTTGCTAGTTTTTGGCTAAATTGCTCTGCTTTATCAACAGGCAGTAATAAAGAATGTGGGCCATTAGGATCAGTTGCCCAGCGGTTAAAACCAGGGTTTAATCTGTATAGCTCAGTAAGCGTCATATCAGCCATGTCAGCGGCAAGCGCTAAATCTATTTGAGAGCCTACATCAACCACTTCAACCACTTGTGCATTAATTACTGGTTGCCATGTAACGTTAAAATCATCTGAGCGTTTTAATAAATCGGCAAGTGCTAACAACTTTGGTACGTAGGCTGTTGTTTCACTTGGTAAATCAAGAGACCAAAAATCGGTAGGTAAATGCTTTTTACGATTCTTTTTAATCGCGCGCATCAAGCGCCCTTCACCTGAATTATAAGCAGCAATCGCATTTAGCCAATCGCCTTCAAGTGTTTTATGTAGATACGATAAGTAATCAAGTGCTGCGCGAGTCGATTGCACAATGTCGCGGCGACCGTCGTACCACCAGTTTTGTTTTAAATCGAATCGCTCACCGGTTGCAGGCATAAACTGCCAAATGCCCGATGCGCTGCGATTAGAATAACCAAACGGGTCAAATGCACTTTCTACAATAGGCAGTAGTGCAATTTCGATTGGCATTTCGCGCTTTTCTACTTCTTCAACTATGAAGTGTAAGTAAGGTTCTGCACGTTTAGAAATACGATCTAAGTAACTTTGGTGGCGAGCGTAATAATTACGTTCAGTAACAACAGGGCGGTTTTGCGGTATTTCGATAGAAAGTTGGTAGCGAATTCGCTCCCATACATCATCAAATACAGGGGCTTCTTGCTCGTCAGGGTCAACTTGTTGATATTGTGCGTTTACCATCAATGCATTGTTAATGTCGTTTGGACTTGCGCCTTCGAGTTGTTGATTTGCTTGCGTGGCGACTTGAGAGTCTGAGTCTAGAGTTGTCACAGTTTGACAACCACTTAGCGCTAACGCCAAGGCTACTAATAGGGGAGATTTATTCATAAATACCAATACATCGGGTAAAAAACTCGGCGAATACTACCTGTTATGAGTTAACATTGCCACATAATGACTTTCTTAAACGCAGGAATAGAATCATCACTTTAATTTAAGTTAATGATTCTAATTGATTTTTAAACCTATGTCTTAAAAATTGTCTTTGAACTGTCTCAGACTAGCAAAGTTTCCCCAAGGTTCATTGTTTTTTGTAACCGAGATAAATTTCTCCGGGACTAGTTCTGTAATGGTTGGCAAGTCGCTACGCATAAATGGATTTATTTTTAGCTCCTGTCCAATAGAAGTAGGTAATGAGATTTGATCATTACTGCGTAATTCATCTACTTTTTTACTGTACGCGAGTAACTCAGGGTTACGTGGTTCAACTGCTTTTGCAAAAGCAAGGTTAGCTTGTGTGTACTCGTGAGTGCAATACACACTACAGCTTGTAGGAAGCTCTCTTAGTTTATTAAAAGATTTCCACATTTGCTCCGGTGTGCCTTCAAATAAGCGCCCACACCCACCGCTAAACAATGTATCGCCTGTAAAAGCAAGTTCATCATTTGTATAACAAATATGATCAAGCGTGTGCCCAGGAGTTGCTAAAATAGTAAAGTTAACATTAAGTACGTTAATGCTCTGACCATCAGTAAGTGAATGAGTGATACCTTTAAATGGGCTATTAGCAGGGCCATAAACCGATATATTTGGATAAGCGTCAACTAATGCAGCTACGCCATCGGTATGATCGTAGTGATGATGTGTAATTAAAATACCACCGAGCGTTAGGTTATGCTCAGCTAAATGCGCTAATACGTTCTGTGCTTGGCCAGGATCGACTACCCATGCTTGGTTACTGTTATCGGTAGTTAAACACCAAATGTAATTATCAGAAAAGGCTTTAATTGCTTTGACTTGCACCATGGTAAATTGCTCTATAAAGTGACAGTTAACACATAGTATAACGAGCTCAAAAAATGAAACCAGCCCTTAGTTTTCAAGAAGGACCCAAACCACTGTCGTGGCAGCAGTTTCCTCATGGGGATTATTTGCGCACAGACATCGAACGAAAGATGGAGCAATGGCTGCCGCGTATGTTTGGCTATCATATGCTGAAATTGGGTAATTTAAGTGGCGAATTAAACACAAGTATAAGTACGATTAAACATCAAGTGTGTGTTGCAGAGCCTGGGCCTTATACAGGCGTAGTGGCTGACATAGATGAACTGCCATTTTACGAGCACAGTATTGATGCCTGCATACTAAGCCACTGTTTAGAGTATCACTCAGACCCACACCATATTTTACGCGAAGCGCATCGCACGCTTATTCCGGGTGGTTATATAGTAGTGACTGGCTTTAATCCGTTTAGTTTGTGCGGACTTGCACAAATGTTGCCCTTTAGTGGTCAGAAATTACCGTGGACAGGGCGCTTTTTTACACCCGCGCGAGTTAAAGACTGGTTAAACTTACTTGGTTTTGAAATTGTAAGTGATGAACGTTTTATTTATTCATCATTAGCAAGAGGTAATAGGCTATCAAGATTTGAGTTTTGGCGTACCTTTGCTAAGCAGTATTTAAAACCGATGGGCAGTGTTTATATGCTGGTGGCACGAAAAAGGGTTGCGCCACTTACGCCAATAAAACCTAAGTGGCATGCAAGGCCGCAGTTTGCACCAGTAAAAGGGGCTGGGCTTAGACAAACCTCTAAGCAGCATTACAAAACGTGCGACCAAGAAAATAATAGTTAAGGCTGATAGCCTACATCTTCTAGTAAATCTTTACTGCCAGCGGCATCGCGTGCTAAATCGTCAACTATTTCGTTGTACTTATGGCCGCTATGCCCTTTAACCCATTTCCAGGTCACCTTGTGCTCGCTACAGGCTTTATCTAGGCGTTTCCATAAATCGACGTTTTTAACCGGCTTTTTAGCTGATGTTAGCCAGCCACGTTTTTTCCAGTTAGTGATCCACGATTCAATACCTTGCTTAACATATTGGCTATCGGTTGTTAGGTTTACTTCACATTCTCGAGTGAGTGATTCTAGGGCTACAATAGCCGCGAGCATTTCCATTCGGTTATTCGTTGTGAGTTTATAACCTTGGCTCATTTCTTTTTCGTGGCCGTTATAAATCATAAAAATACCATAACCGCCGGGGCCTGGATTACCTAAACATGAGCCATCGGTGTAAATCTCTACGGTTTTTTGCACTGTTTTACCTTGATCTTATGTACAATAAAGTGATTATAGAAAGATACCAGAATCAGGCTAAATTCGATATGGCACGTAGACAAATAGTTTTAGATACAGAAACCACCGGCATCGACCCTAAACAAGGGCACCGCATTATAGAAATTGGTTGTGTGGAGTTAGTAAATCGCCGTTTAACAGGCAATAACTTTCACGTTTATATAAACCCACAACGGCCAAGCGAAGAAGAAGCAATTGACGTTCACGGTATCACTAACGAATTTTTACGTGATAAACCGTTGTTTCATCAAATTGCCCAAGAGTTTTTCGACTATATTGAAGGGGCAGAGTTAGTTATTCATAACGCCCCGTTCGATATAGGCCACATGGATAACGAATTTGCGCTACTTAATCAGGGCTATCCTAAAACAGATACTTTTTGTCAAGTTCTCGACACGCTTAAAATGGCGCGTGACTTGCATCCAGGTCAAAAGAACAACCTTGATGCATTATGTCGTCGTTACGATGTAGATAACGGTAAACGAACGCTTCACGGCGCGCTACTGGATTCTGAGATTTTAGCCGATGTGTACCTTGCCATGACGGGCGGTCAAACAAAGCTAAACTTGAATCAAAATAAAGATGACGGCAGCGAGCAACAGAAGGGCGGTATAAAGCGTTTAAATAGTGATAGAGCCCCATTAGTTGTATTACGAGCAAGCGACGCTGAGCAAAGCGCACACGAAGCACGATTAGATCTTGTAAACAAAGAAGGCGGCCAATGTATATGGCGCGCTGAATAAGGAAATTTAATGAAAACGATGTATTTTGTAACAGCGTTATGTGCAGCTAGTTTATTTACTGGCAATGCATATGGCGTAAAACAAGTAGAAGTGCTCAAGCGAGATGGGCATCAAAATGAGATCCCTTTACTTGATAATCGTTTTCGCATAGATAGCAAAATTGATGAAATAACACTGCTCTTTTTTAGAAAGTCAGGCGCACCTGCAGTTATTTTAGTCAGGCCCGATGGCAGTAAGTACTTTGCTACTGACTCAGTTAAAAACCCTAATTTAGATTGGTTTGACGAACTCAGCTACGATTTAGTCACCATAAAAAAACCAATGGCAGGTCCTTGGCAAGTGATAGGCAGTATTTTACCCGACAGCCGAATAGTTGTATTAGGCGAAATATCTCTTGAGGCAGAGCCTCTTCCTTCAATGTTGTTTAGAGGGGAGACAATAAAAATCACCGGAAAAATACTAAACGACGGTGAGCCAATTAATACAAACCTATTTAGAGATGTTGTTAGCCTTAATGTTGACTTTGTAAGCACCAACAACGAAAGCTTTGCTAACTTTGGCGCAGGCATTCAAGAAGTCGCTGAATTTAAAGACGATGGGCGTGGATTTGATGAGCGTCCTAAAGATGGTGTGTTTACCGGCGAGTTTACTTTAGATTTTCCTGCGGGTGAATGGACACCAGAGCTTTACGTTGCAACTCCGCTGCTACAGCGCCGTATTGTGCAAAATACAATAGAAGTGCACGAACCGCCTTTTGTAACCGAGGTCGCGTTAGCAGAGCAAGACACTGACGATCATTTACTGATTATAAATATAGACCCCAATATTGTTAAGCCAGAAACAGTCATCATCCAGGGAAAAATTTATTACCCTAATAACGAAGAGCAAATGTTTACCATAGATGCTGCTGCTAAAGACTCACGCCAGCTTAGTGTAAAAAATTATGATTGGGGTAGATATAGTGTTGAGCTGTCTGTTTTTGGCACGAATATTAATGGTCGTGAATTTATGGCAACGCTACCAACGTATAAATTTGAGATAGAACGACCCATAGAAGCGGTGCCCGAAATTGATCCGGCAACGATTATTACGCCAGATAAAATGATTGAGAGTGAGCCTGTTGAAGAAAAAATGGCCACATCTACAATTATTAGTTTAATTGTAGGCTGCAATACGCTCATTTTATTACTAGGTTGGTTAGCAATTCGTATTTTTGTGCAGAAAAAACCGATTAAATTTAAAGTGAAGCTACCTTTTTTAAAGAAAAAGAAAGCAAGTGAGGGTGATGTTGCCGACACAGAAAAAAATCAAGTCGGTAAAAATGGCTCAAAAAATGACAGATCAGGTGAAATTTTAAACCTTTCGATGACAGATGACTAAAAAACCTATAAAAAAACAAAAAAGCCCTTGACGAAATAGGGGTTGGTTCGTATTATTCACGCCGCTGTCAGGGAGACCTAAACAGCAACGGAAATATGGAGTGGTAGTTCAGTTGGTTAGAATACCGGCCTGTCACGCCGGGGGTCGCGGGTTCGAGTCCCGTCCACTCCGCCACTTGTTATTTCTTCAATAACAAGTTTATGTTTAAAAAACACTCAAAACACTCAAAACACTCAAAACACTCAAAACACTCAAAACACTCAAAACACTCAAAACACTCAAAACACTCAAAACACTCAAAACACTCAAAACACTCAAAACACTCAAAACACTTAAAAAATTAACTTTCTTCCTACACACTGCTTTTGATATTGATTTGTATTACCATTTGCTTTAATTTGTTTTAATACTATAAAAATTATGGCTTTCTATGTCTGCACTACAGGCCTATCAACGCAACAAATCTGATTTTGATATTTTAGTTGTTGAAGACGATACATTACTTAATGATCAAATTACTGAATTACTAGGCAATCAAGGATACTCTGTTACACAGTGTTTTGATGGTAATCAAGCGCTTGATTTAGCGGTTGCTCAACGTTTTAGTCTTATTTTATTAGATGTTATGTTGCCGGGCAAAGACGGTTTAGCAGTACTTAATATTTTACGTAGTTGTAATAACACCCCTGTAATAATTGTATCGGCAAAACATGCTGAAGAAGAGCGCATTCTAGGTCTATCAGCCGGTGCAGATGATTACTTAGCAAAACCGTTCAATAGCCAAGAATTATTACTACGCGTAGATTCAGTACTAAGGCGCGTTTTTAAACAAGACACAAATACCCCTTACATTGCTAATATTGATGGACTTGAAATAGATAGCCTACACCAGCAAGTTTTTCTGCATTGTGAGCTATTAGCTTTTACGCCTATTGAGTTTGCCTTGCTGCAAATTTTAATGAAAAACCAAGAACAAATACTGTTAAAACCTTTTTTATATCAAGTGGCGCTTAACAAGCGTTTCAGTCAGTACGATCGTAGTTTAGATATGCATATGAGTCGTATACGAAAAAAATTAAATAACGCCGGCTGGGATGGCAGCCGTTTACACACTGTGCATGGGCAAGGGTACTGTATCAAATGACACGACGTTTATTTTGGAAGCTGTGCTTAATTATTGGTACTGGTGTTGTTGCGATGTTTTATTTAATTAATGTCGCGGTTAATCATTTTGAAAATGATATGAGCATGCTAAGTGACTCAAGCCGAGAAGAGTTAATTAATTGGCAAAAAAAGGCTGAGGTTATATTTGATCAAGGCGATATGAGCGAACTTGAGCGTTGGGTTGATGATTTACAACAACAAGAGAGTATTTGGGCTGTAATTGCTAAAGCCAATGTGATTGAGTTAGCAGGTAATCGTTCTCATCGTTATGAGTATACAGGGTATAACTTGGGGCGAAGTATTGATTGGAAAATCCATCTGTATTTTGAGCATGCACCCGTTATGCAATTACCCTTTAAAGATGGTGCAACTAGCCTTGTTGTGCAGTTGCCGCAAAGAATGCACCCAGGATCACTTTGGAATTTAACACGTTTGTCGTTACAAGTTTTATTGCCAATGCTGATATTGGTGTGTTTATCGATTGTGCTATATCGCCATATTATGCACCCTATTAAAGAACTCGACTTAGCAAGTAGGGCATTTAGCAAAGGAGACTTTAGTGTCAGAGTTCGGGAGCAGTTGGGCTCACGCAATGATGAACTATCTCAGCTAGCTGAAACATTTGATTTAATGGCAGAGCGGATCAGTGATCAAATTATGCATCAACGTGTATTATTAACTGACTTGTCTCACGAGTTAAGAACACCTTTAACACGTTTAGATATAGCAACTGACAATTTACTCACTCACAGAGAAAAGGGTGTAGAAGACACGCAAATCAAATTAGAGCGTATTCACAAAGAGTCACAGCACATCCGTAAGTTAGTGGATGACACGCTTACTTTATCTTGGTTAGATAACGAGTCACCTCAGTTGCGCATCGAATCTTTGGATTTAGTCGATTTACTCGAAATCCTCATTGAAGATGGGCGTTTTGAGTACCCAGATAAACTTATTTTTGCTGACTTACCGGATCAAGCCCATATTGAAAACAGTAATCACAGAGCATTAGGTCAAGCACTTGAGAATATACTTAGAAATGCGCTACGTTACACACCCATTAATAAAAAAGTACGGGTTAGTCTCATTGATTATAAACATGAATATCAAATTATTATTGCAGATCAAGGTCCAGGAGTACCTAAAGAGCATTTAAATACTATTTTTAGACCTTTTTTCCGGATTGATTCAGCTCGCTCATGCAACAGTGATAGCTTTGGTTTAGGGCTTGCTTTAGCACAAAGGCAATTACATGCGATTGCTGCAACAGTATGTGCTAAAAATGATACTGCAGGTGGTTTAGTAATGACTGTAACGGTTCCTAAAGGTGTATAAATTACATTTCATATTGTGTGCTTGTAAAAACTGAGCAACGCTTTCTCGTCCTGTTCACGCCCTTACTTACATATTTTTAGGCAACTAAAGTAGGTTGCACCTAACGCGTCTTTGTATATGTCCTAAATGTAACAAATGTAAAGTTGCTATGCTTTTCA
Organism: Pseudoalteromonas sp. NZS100_1; assembly: GCF_015864285.1. Lineage (NCBI taxonomy): Bacteria > Pseudomonadati > Pseudomonadota > Gammaproteobacteria > Alteromonadales > Pseudoalteromonadaceae > Pseudoalteromonas > Pseudoalteromonas sp. NZS100_1. The sequence goes on along the minus strand of NZ_JADYXN010000032.1, from coordinate 42,826 downwards.
TTAAAAGAAAATGATAATCTTTCTTATTTGCAATTAAGAAGGAACGTCCCCCTTGAAAAAATTAGCCTTAATGAGTGCCATTTGTGCATCATTTAGTTCACCTATATACGCGCAAGAACTTACTAAAAGTACAGCGTCTGTTGAAAAAATATCTGTAGTTGGTTCTGCAACTAATTTGAGTATTACAGCTGAAGAAATAGAACAATATCAAGCAAGTGATCTGGCTGACATTTTTCGACATTCACCTTCTGTTAGCGTGGGCGGCTCGGTAGGCGTTGCACAAAAGATCTATATTCGTGGTGTTGAAGATTCTTTATTAAATATAACGGTTGATGGTGCACAGCAAACATCAACGTTATTTCATCATATTGGTCGTGTAACAATAGATCCTGACCTATTACAGCAAATAGATGTGCAAGCAGGTGCCGGCGAAGCAACAAGTGGTCCTGGTGCGATTGGCGGCTCTATCCGCTTTAAAACTAAAGACGCGCAAGACCTACTTAATCAAGGTGAACAATTTGGTGGACGTGTTAAAGCAAGTTACTTTTCAAATGACGGTACGCGTTTAAGCACTAGTGTATACGGTAAATTAAGTGATACATGGGGCGTACTAGGATATTTCAGTACTGTGGATCGCGAGAACATGGAAGATGGTGATGGCGATACTATTTATGGTACGGCTGCCGATCAAGATATGATGTTTATTAAAGCCAGTGGTGAGTTAGCAGATAATCATCATTTGTCGGTAAGTATAGAAAAACGCGACGAAGAAGGGGATTTTTCAGCACGCCCTAACTGGGCGGTACAAGAAGGTGATGCTTTGTACCCAAGTGAAGCAGAGCGAGAGACTTACGTTGCCAATTATATATTTTCTTATAATAACTTATTGTATTTAGAGGCGACAGCATACAAAACCGAATCATCTTTTAATGGCGGCCGATTTGCTTGGCTTGCTGATATTGACACATATGGCTTAGGTATTCGTAATACAAGTATTATTGATGAACATAAATTTGTTTATGGCATTGATTATAGAAACGATGAAGTATCGAGTGGGTCTGCAGCTGGTGCAAAAGAAAATTCAGAAAAAGGCAGTGTACTGGGTGTTTATGTACAAGGTTATAGTGATATTACTCCACAACTTTTACTGAGTTATGGAGTGCGTTTTGATAGTTATAAGTTTAAACAAGACATCCTATTAGATGAATATTATGGGACTGCAATTACAGAAAGTGCATCGAGTTTAGACGACAATGAAGTGAGCTTTAATATCGGTTTAGCATACGATATTAATGATGCTTGGACAGTAGGGCTTGGGTATGCTGAAGCCGCGCGTGGTAAACAAATAGGGGATGGCTTTACCATTGATGGATATTTATATGACGGTTCAGATATTCCAGTAGCGGATGAAAGTTTAGTACCTGAGACCGTAGCTAATATTGAAGCATCTATAACGTACACTAATGAAAATTTATCCGCTAAGGCAAGTATTTATAATTCGTCTTTAGATGATGTGATATTTGAAGGGTATGAAGGAAACTCGGTTTATAACAATATAGGCACGTTAGAGACTAAAGGGTTTGAGTTTGACCTAGCATATCGTTTAAATTCATTTGATTTCTTCATTGGATTTTCAGCTACTGATACAGAGCTTGACCCACGTGATGGGTTGTACAGTGTAAGTTATGATGCAATTGATATTAATGGCTATGAGTTTGTCGGTTTAGGTAATAGCAGAGGCAATACATGGGTTGCCGGCGTTGATTACGACATTAACACCGATGCAAAGGTTGGTTTTAGTGTAATTAAAGTCGATTCACTCGATATTAATACTCTTCATCAAGCTGTTGACCTTGGTTGGACCGATTCTTTATATACCCTAAATAAACCAAGCTATACCACTGTTGATTTATATGGGCAGTGGAATGTGACAAATGCATTATTATTTAATGTTGCTGTTACTAACTTATTTAATGAGTTATATATCGATCATTCAAGTGTGGGTGATTACAGTGAAGTATTTGACACTGTTGTTGGTCCATACGAATCTGGGCGCGATATTCGCTTATCGATTTCTTATCAGTTTTAAGAATAAGTAACTTATTTTATGTTCTTAAAATTGTTTAAAAAGTGGGTCTTTTGGGCTCACTTAATTATAGGTTTAATCGCCGGTTTATTTATTTTTAGCATGTCGTTCACGGGTTTTTTATTAACCTATGAGCGACAGATTGTTGAGCTAGATGAAATGCGATTTACTGTAAAAAGCACCTATGCTCAACAGCGGCTATCGACTGATGATGTTGTAGATATTTTGCAAGAATCGCATCCGAGTCAATCACATATTTATATTCGTTGGGTAAATCGAGAAGGGGCTGCTATTCCTGCCTGGGCGGGAAAACATAGCTACTTATTACACCCTTATACGGGAGATGTTATTCGTGAAGGAGAGGGGCTAGCGGCTGGTTTTTTTCACGTTGTAACTGATATACATCGTTATTTATTACTGCATGGCGCTTCACAAGTGATTGGCAAAAATATAAATGGCTACGCTAATCTATTTTTTATCTTTTTATTACTATCGGGTGCTTATCTGTGGTTACCAAAGCGATTTAATCGCTCTGCATTAAAAGGATATTTATTACTAGCAAAGAGTTATAAATCATCACATCATCGAAATAGGCAGTGGCATTTAGTTTTTGGAATTTGGTGTTTACCGGTTTTACTCGTTTTGTCATTAACGGCTACTTTGTTTCATTTTGACTGGGCGAATAAGGCACTGTACGGCGCATTTGGACAAAGTGTACCGGAGCGAGAAAAGCATCTACCAGTATTCGATTTATCGGCAGATGAAGTACTGTACGATGCTTTATTTCAACAAGCTAAAGTACATGCAATTAATAATGGTGCTGCTGATTGGTATTCGATGTGGTTAGAATTAGGTGACAAAAAACACGAAGCACGTTTTTATATTGATACCAGTATTGGGAATCGCCAAGAATATGCGTATTCATTATTTTTAGATACTCGCACTGGTGATGCAATTAAAACGTTAAAAAAATCGGATTGGACGCGAGGCGATCAAGCATGGGGAACATCTCGATTTTTACATACCGGTGAATACTTTGGTTTTTTAGGGCAAACATTAGCTGGTTTGGCATCATTGCTCGCATGTTTTTTAGTGTATACAGGCATAGTTTTAGCATGGAAGCGACTGATAAATAAGCGTTAATTTACACTTATCGCCGAGTATTTGATTGCTTGAGATGTGCGATTTGATATATAAGAATTTATTTTACACAAAAAAGCCAGCGCATTAGGCGCTGGCTTTTAGTATTCAAATGCTTACTTAGTTAATTAAGCGGCATCAGCTTCTTTTTTAACACTATTACGGGCTGCTTTGCCTGCAAGTAAATCAGCAGGGTCAAAGTCATCAACGTTAATAACATCTAAACGAGATTGCTCAACAGCAGCTAGTTTATCAGCCTCTACTTGGCTTAAAATGCCTGCTTCAAGACCCATTTGTGCTACTTTATCAAGCTGGAAGAATGGCAGTTTAAGGCCTTTTTCTTTACATACTCTTTCAAATAATGGCTCAACATCAAGGACGTCTTTAAGCGTTTGCTCTTGACGACCTACAAGGTTAAGCGGCTCATTTGTTAAGTATACATAGCTTGCTAAACGGTTACGCGTTTCGCTAGGTACTTGTAGTAGTTGCGCAAGTTTATGCTCAAGTTGGTCAGTTGGTTTACGAACCGGGCGACCAAACGGGAATAACAATACTTTTAACACGGCGCGTAGTGGAGCCGAAGGCATGTTATTAATTAAATCAGCAAGTGCACGTTGGCAATGGTAAAGGTGATCTTGGCAACTCCATTTTACTAGAGCAAAATCTTCTTTTTTACGACCTTCATCGTTGTAACGCTTAAGCGTTGCAGACACTAAGTATAAGTAGCTTAGTAAGTCACCTAAACGTGCAGAAATACGTTCTTTACGTTTTAGTGAGCCACCAAATACTGCCATGCTAATGTCAGACATAAGAGCAAGTGATGCACTAAAGCGTGACGCTATACGGTAAAATTCAGCTGTTTCGTCGTTGTACGGCACACTTGTAAAACGAGCACCTGTGAGCGCAAGCCACTTAGTACGCACAAGGTTCGACATAGTAAAACCAATATGGCCCATTAGCGCTTTATCAAATACATTAAGCGCTTCTTCGCGGTCTTCTATTTCACATGCACCAAGCTCTGTTAGTACGAATGGATGACAGCGAATTGCACCTTGACCATAAATAATCATATTACGGGTCAAGATGTTTGCACCTTCAACGGTAATGGCAATAGGTGCACCTTGATAGCCACGACCTAAATAGTTATTTGGCCCAAGCATGATGCCCTTACCGCCAAGTACATCCATTGCATGAATAGTTGCATCACGCATTTGCTCTGTAAGGTGGTATTTAATAATGGCAGAAACAACCGATGGCTTTTCGCCTAAATCAACCGCACCCGTAGACATGCTAACCGCAGCATCAGAGCTGTAAGCGTAACCAGCTAATTTAGCTAGTGACTCTTCAACACCTTCCATTTTACCAATAGGTAAACGGAACTGACGACGAATTCGGCTGTAAGCACCTGTCGCAATAGCAATCATTTTAATGCCACCGGCAGAGTTTGACGGCAATGTAATTGCACGACCAACCGATAAACATTCAACCAGCATACGCCAGCCTTGACCAGCCATATCTGGACCACCAATAATGTAATCAAGTGGTACAAAAATGTCTTTACCGCGAGTAGGCCCATTTTGAAATGGTACGTTAAGCGGGAAATGTCGACGACCAATTTCAACTCCAGGAGTATCCGTTGGTATAAGTGCACAGGTAATACCTGGCTCTTTATTGTCGCCAATTAAGCCATCTGGATCTTGTAACTTAAACGCAAGACCAAGTACGGTAGCAACTGGGGCAAGTGTAATGTAACGCTTATTCCACGTTAAACTAACACCCACAACTTCTTCACCATTCCATTGCCCTTTACATACCACACCGTAGTCTGGAATTGAGCTTGCATCAGAACCCGCTTCTGGCGACGTTAATGCAAAACATGGAATTTCTTGACCGCTCGCTAGGCGCGGCAAGTAATGATCTTTTTGTTCTTTTGTACCATAGTGTTGTAATAATTCACCTGGGCCTAAAGAGTTCGGTACACCAACAATTGACGAAAGTAATGTTGATTTACTTGTTAGTTTTTGAAGTACACATGACTGTGCAAATGCAGAAAACTCTAAACCGCCATATTCTTTTTTGATGATCATGGCAAAGAATTTATTATCTTTTAGATATTGCCATACATCTTGAGGAAGGTCGGTTAGTTCGTGCGTTGCTTCCCAATCGTCCAACATGCTACATACTACTTCAACAGGGCCATCAACAAAGGCTTGCTCTTCAATAGTAAGTTTAGGAACTGGGTATTGGTGAAGCTTTTTCCAATCTGGGTTACCACAAAATAAATCAGCTTCCCACCACGTTGTACCGGCATCAATAGCTGATTTTTCAGTATCAGACATGCTTGGCGTTACTTTTTTAAACATAGCAAAAATTGGCTTGATAATATATTGCTGACGAATGCCAGTAACAGAAAGAGGAACCGCGATGATCAAAAAGATCAACCAGCTAATTAAACCAAAAGCACCCGCAAAGGTACCAATTAATAAAGTAATAGCTGAAACACCAAGTGCTGTGTTCCAACTTGCTCTGTGGTAAATCGCAGTGCAAAGCAACACGATTAGAACCAGTGTAAATATGAGTGTCATTTTTATTCCTTAATAGAGGTCAGACCACCTCACTTAGAGTAGCGCTAGTAACAGTAATTTTCAAGTACATAACGATGTTAAATTGTAGTAGAAAGTAACTTAAATACGATATTTAATTACCCGACAGAGGAACGCTTAATTACTATCGTATAGTCAAAGCGTTAGCTGCAAGTATTGTTAACGTAAAAATAAATAAATCTAATAGCAAAATGACACTTTTTAAGTAAGTATAGTAATCATAGTGGGCTGTAAATTAGTGTACGCCTAATGTAAAAATATAACGCTATTTATTTTTAATGTATGGTTTTTAAGGGTTATTTTATTAATGTGTGAATTACTTGGCATGTCAGCCAACGTGCCTACCGATATTTGTTTTAGTTTTTCAGGCCTTTTAGAGCGTGGTGGAAATACCGGCCCACATAAAGATGGGTGGGGTATTACGTTTTACGAAGGTAAAGGCTGTAGAACCTTTAAAGATCCTGAGCCGAGTTATCAATCTGAAATAGCTAAACTCGTTAAAGCATACCCAATTAAAAGTGTATCGGTTATTAGCCATATTCGACAAGGGAACCGCGGTAGAGTGTGTCTGGAAAACACCCATCCGTTTACACGAGAGTTGTGGGGGCGTGAGCTCACCTATGCACACAACGGGCAACTATCAAATTATCATGATTTAAAAACAGAGTACTATCGTCCAGTGGGGAACACCGATAGCGAACTCGCTTTTTGTTGGTTACTCGATAAAATTCGCGAAAAATACCCAAAACGTCCAAGTAATATGGCATCGGTTTTTAGATACGCCGCTAAGCTCTCGCATACGTTGCGTGAAAAAGGCGTGTTTAATATGCTATTGACCGACGGGGTGTTTGTTCTAGCGTATTGCACTAATAACTTACATTACATAACGCGCCGTGCGCCATTTGGTAAAGCAACGTTGATTGATGCCGACATGGTGGTTGATTTTCAACAAGAGACCACACCAAACGATGTAGTAACAGTAATAGCCACAAGACCTTTGACAAATGATGAGCGCTGGCAAAAAATGGAGCCGGGGGAGTTTGCATTGTTTAAAATGGGTGAGCTAATTTAGCCCACCTATTTTATTACTGATTTATTTAAAGCTAGTTAGCTTCTTGAGGTTGTTGTGCTATAGCAGGCGCAACAGCTGTAGGTGCAGTAACAGTAAATGAATTCATTTGAACTTCAAACTGCTCCATGCCTTTTTCACCTTTCCACATACGTACCAGCATGTAATCCATTTCTGGCGCAAACCATGCAATTGCTTGGCGTTTATCGTTATCGTATAAACGCTTTACTTTAATAGCTTCTACATTACCGATAGGCAACGAAATCATCTCGGTGCCAGATACTTCAAAATTGTAGTCGCGGCGATTACCTTTTTTATCAATAAGCGGGAATGAAAAGCTCGTTTCGCCTTTTTTCAATCCTTCGCGTACTTGTACTTGGTACGAAATAGCATCCTGAAAGTCATCAGTCCATTCGCATTTAAGAGGGTATTCGCTAGCACTGCTAGTCACTACTTTGTTTGTTGTATCAAAATCAATTTTATAATCTTTATCAGGGCCTGTACCGGTGCGGATCATATTGTAATGATGCGGGGTGACCTTGCCATCTTTAAAGGTAAACTTTGATGTTTCTTCACGAGAATCAGAGAAAATCATCCACTCAATATTGCTGTGGTATGTTAGTTCATAAGTATCGTCGCCCATTTTTTTGAGCTCACGAACAGCCTCACCATGATTTTTACCTTTGCGTAAAATATCGTAGTTAGCTTGATATTGGGTCAATTCGCCTGCAATTAGGCTAGTTGGAAGTAAAGCGCCCGCACATAACAACAGGGCACTTATTTTTTTATTGTGAGTAGTGCGCGCCGTGTGCAGGAAGTTGTTTTTTGTCAAGAACTGCATAATCTGCTTCCATAGTAAGTCTGTGTTCACTGAACCACTTGACCACCAAAGGATAAATTATATGCTCTTGCTCATGCACGCGTTTTGCTAATGTTTCTGCTGTATCATCCTTGAGTACAGGTATTTGCGCCTGAAGAATAACGGGACCGCCGTCTAATTCTTCAGTAACAAAGTGAACACTTACGCCATGAACATCGTCTTTTGCATCAATTGCTCTTTGGTGGGTATTCAGCCCCTGATACTTAGGCAACAAAGATGGATGAATGTTCAACATTTTTCCAACATATTTTTGCACTAAGCCAGGAGTAAGAATACGCATAAACCCAGCTAATACAACTAGATTTGGCATAAAAGAGTCGATAACGTTCATTAATTGCGCATCGTACGCTTCGCGCGAGTCAAAATCTTTATGACTGAGCACTTTTGTAGCAATACCTGCTTTTTTTGCACGCTCTAGGCCATAAGCGTCTGCTTTGTTACTAATAACAGCCGCTATATGTCCGTTTATCTCGCCACGTTCGCAGGCATCTATGATGGCTTGTAAATTAGAGCCACTACCTGAGATTAAAACTACCAGACGAGTCGGTGCCATTACTTAGCACCACCTACAATTTCAACTTGCTCTTCGCCAGCTGCTGCATCTTGAATTTCACCAAGGTGCCATGCATTTTCGCCCAAGTCTTTTAGCATTGTTAAGCTTTGCTCAAGTTTGTCTGCAGGAACTACTAAAACCATACCTACACCACAGTTAAATGTACGGTACATTTCGTGTGTAGTAATATTGCCGTTTTCTTGTAGCCAGTTAAAAATAGGTGGCCACTGCCAGCTATCACCTTTAACTACAGCTTTTGCTGAAGCGGGTAATACACGTGGAATGTTTTCCCAAAAACCGCCGCCAGTAATATGCGAAAGCGCATGTACGTCAACGTTTTTGAATAACTCAAGTAAAGGTTTTACGTAAATACGAGTAGGCTCAAGTAAGGTTTCGCCTAATGTTTTACCTTCAAAGTCAGCGCTGGTATCAGCTTTTGACACTTCAAGTACTTTACGAATTAAAGAGAAGCCATTTGAATGAGGGCCGCTTGAAGCAAGTGCAATAAGCTGATCGCCTGCTGCTACTTTTGTGCCATCAATAATTTTTGATTTTTCTACAACGCCTGTACAAAAGCCTGCCATGTCGTAGTCTTCACCATCATACATACCTGGCATTTCAGCTGTTTCGCCACCAATTAGGGCGCAACCTGAAATTTCACAACCTTTGCCAATACCTGTAACTACGTCAGCTGCTGTGTCTACATCTAGTTTACCAGTTGCATAGTAATCTAGAAAAAACAGGGGTTCAGCACCTTGAACAATTAAGTCGTTTACACACATTGCAACTAAATCAATACCAACCGTATCGTGTTTTTTTAAGTCGATTGCTAAACGTAGTTTAGTACCAACGCCATCTGTGCCTGCAACTAATACTGGTTGCTTGTAGCCTTCAGGAATTTCGCAAAGTGCGCCAAAACCACCAATTCCGCCCATTACTTCAGGACGACGAGTTTTTTTAACTACGCCTTTAATACGCTCAACAAGTGCATTACCAGCGTCGATATCTACGCCCGCGTCTTTATAGCTTAGAGACTGTTTTTGTTCGCTCACAGGTTTTCCTCAAAATAGTTGTTTTGGGTTGCTTAGAAACGCGCGTATTTTACAACAATTGCAAGGTCGCGGCTAGCTCAAATGTAATTTTGAAATAATTAACAAGGACACTTGTCCGCTGTCTGTTGTTTAAATAAACAAAAAAACGCCCGTAGGCGTTTTTTTAGTATTAAAGGCGTTAAATTAACAGCTATGCTTTTGCGGTTAATATGGCTCGAAGTGGAGCGGGGTAGCCTTCAATTGTTTTACTTGTATCGTTTGGATCTAAAAAGTCGATTAACGATTCGTTTTCCATCCAATCGGTTTTGCGTTGCTCTTCAAGCGTGGTAATAGCGCAATCTTTTATTTGCACATCTTTAAAGCCAACGCGTTCCATCCATAGTTTTAATGCTGCAGTACTTGGAATAAACCAAACGTTGCGCATTTTAGCGTAGCGGTCGGTAGGGACTAATACTGTGTTTTCATCACCTTCAATTACTAGCGTTTCAAGTACAAGTTCGCCGCCTGGGCGAAGCTGCGCCTTTAACTGCGCTAAAAAGTCGATAGGTGAGCGACGATGATAAAGTACGCCCATCGAAAAAACCGTATCAAAGGCTTTAAGCTCGGGTAATGCCTCAACGCCTAGTGGTAATAAATGCACGTTTTCGTCTGGGTTATAGTGTTTAATTGCCTGAAACTGACATAAAAATAAATCAGACGGATCAATACCCACTACAAACTCTGCACCTTCACCGCGCATACGCCATAAATGATAACCAGAACCACAACCAATATCTAAAACAGTGCGGCCTTTTAATGGCTCAATATGAGGAAGTAGGCGATCCCACTTCCAATCGCTGCGCCATTCAGTGTCTATTTCAATACCGTGAACACTAAATGGGCCTTTGCGCCACGGCATCATACGTTTTAATAAATGCATCGCCTGTTTTTGTTCGCCATCACTCATCTCCCCTGACGCGCCTATTTCTACCTTGGTAGAGACATCTACATGCGTAGTTGCTACTTCAGGCAAATTTTTAAGCACTTTTTGCCATTTAGGTAAATCGCCATGGCTTGCCTCGTTTTGCCAGTGTTTTAATTGTGCCGGCAGGGTTTCTAGCCAGTGGCTAAGAGGGCTTTGTGCGATAGATGCGTAAAATTGGTTAAACCATTGAGACATAAGTCACTCTCTTTATTTAATTGCTACCATTGAGCAAAAATTAAAACATTGATACCACACTTGAGTTTGGCTAAAACCAATATCTTGTAAGCGAGTAAAGTGAGCGCTGAGTGTATCTGGGCGCATAACGTTTTCGATGGCGGTACGCTTTTGGCTTATTTCAAGCTCAGAGTAGCCATTGTGACGTTTAAAGTCGTGGTGTAAATCTATTAATAAATTATCGCATAGCTCGTTTTCGGCTTTTACTTTTTCGCTAAGCAGTAATACACCGCCAGGTTTTAGATTAGCGTATATTTTTTCAAGCACGGCTTGGCGCTGAGCATGCGGAATAAACTGTAGTGTAAAGTTCATTGCTACAACTGAGGCGTTTTGAATTTCAAGCTCATTAATGTCGCCTAAAGTAACAGTAACGGGCACATCTGATTTAAAACCCTGTAAATGTACCTTGCAACGCTCAACCATCGCTTGCGAGTTATCTACCGCTATTATATGGCAGTTATCAGTGCGAATATTACGGCGCATGCTAAGCGTTACTGCGCCCAGTGAGCAGCCTAAATCATAAAGATTTGAGTTACTTTGCGCGTATTCACCGGCAAGTTTACCCATTGTACTAACAATAGTTGCATAGCCCGGTACAGAGCGCTGAATCATATCTGGAAAAACTTCGACTACATTTTGGTCAAAGCTAAAATCTTTTACTTGTTGCTCAGAGGCATAAATACTGTCTTTTATGGTCACGAAGGCAGTCTCTTTATAAATAATAGAGTTATTTTAACATTTTATACTGGATAGTCAGTGATAAATTCAGTAGCTTGACTAGAATTATGAATAATAAGTATAAAAGAGAAGATTAAATGAGCAAAAGTAAGGTCATCAGCACAGACGATATATTAGCAACCCTTTGTCATTCAGTGACAGGCGTACTCACATCAGCCAGCGGTAATGGTATTAGCTACTCTGCCATGGTACAAAAAATAACGCGTACATGTATGCGACCAGATATTGGCTGCTTTGTTTTATTTGACGGCGGTTTTACCGGCCTTGTAATTACCAACTTTACCTCGCAAGCGGCGATGGAAATTTATGGCGATTATATGCGTAATATGGGTATGCCTGAGAATGAAATAGCGCATAGCCATTTATCAGACGACGTATCAAACGTACTAGGCGAGTTGATGAATCAAATTGTTGGCGACTTTACGTCTAAAGTGCGCGAGCAATTACATACGTCTATTACGCAAAACCAGCCAAAAATGATGGCAATAAATAAGCAAGTGCAAATATCGGTAGATACCACAATGGATCGCCCGCAAGCACGCCGCGTAACATTCACCACAAGTAAACAAAATATCTTTTACTTGGAATTAGCGATGGATAAAACAGAGTTTATTAAATTACACGACTTTGATATTGCAGAAGCGCTCGATCCAGATGACATAATTGAAAACGAAGCTAAAAAGAAAGCTGAAAAAGAAAGCGCAAAGGCTAAAGACGTTGTGCAAGATGATGCCGATGACGACTTTATGGCAGGCTTAGGACTGTAACATTTTACGTAGGTTGGGTTGAGTGAAACGAAACCCAACGTTTGCTCAGCTATTAATTTTTTGCTATCAAAAATACGCGATTTTAAATCGCGTATTTATTTAACTATAAATAACTAATTATGAAAGTCACTTTTATCTCTAATACGATTATTCTTAATATTCGAAAGTTGCTTTTCTAAATCCTCTGCTCTTTGCAAAATATCATCAAAAATCTTTTCGGTGGATATACTATTTCTAGGTGAAACAAAGCAGCTCCCTTGCATTTTTAAAAGAAATTTTATTGAGTCTTCTAAAGCAATTGAACTTTCAATATTTTCGATATAATTTTTATATGTTTCTTCAAACTCTTCTAATTGTGCTTTTGATACATCAAGCATTTCTTTTTGCTTATTTAAATTTACAGAGGAGTAGTTAGGAAAATAGGTTTGTAGTTTCATGAAGGCAATATTATGTTGGTGATATATTTCAGTAAGATTGTCTATGGATTTTGCAAATAAGGATCTAATGTTCATTTTTACTTCTGCTAACTTCATCCTTTCTTCATGCGCCCTAGATGCTTTTGCATTGGAAAGCATTTTAAAACTTAAATAAACAGCCACGATACTGATTATTAAAAAAAGTAGCGGCTGGAGCTTTAATGTAAATTCTAAAAAATGGCCTAACTCTCTTAAATCCATTTAATAATTCCCTTTTAACTTAAAGTAAAACACTGAGAACGTTAAGTTAACTGCAAAGCTTTGTATGAGTAAAGATTAAATTAATAGATATTTAACTATACGGATTCTCTCCCATCGCCACTACCACACAAAATATCCTTAAATCTAATTCCAATTGGTGGTAACTCGGTTCCATGTGGCAGCAAAGTTGGTAAAAGCCTTTGTTATGGTCTTTTTCTTTAAAATGCGCTAATTCATGAACCACTAACGCTTTTAGTAGTGGCTCGGGAGCGCGCAGCAAATCACTGTTAATCGCTAAATCGTGCTTACGGGTTTTACCTTGCATACGGTAAGTGTGCGTACCAAGTGCGTTGGTGACCATGTCGCCTTGTTTTTTAAATGCAGCGCGACCAAACGGCGGGGCATTTTTTAAATATTGTTTTTTAAGTTCGGTGGCGTAGCTATAAAGTAACTTATCGCTGGTTATGGTATGTGCTTGCGGGTATTTTTTAAGTAAGTAGTTACTTACCTTTTTGTTGTTAATTAGGCTTAATACCTGCTCAACAATGTTTGCAGGGTAGCCGGTAAAATAACGTGCGTATTCACTCATTTATATTCTCTAATTTTATTATTTAAAAAAGTGCCGGCTGGTGGGCTTCTTTTTCGCCAGTAAATGGGTTTAATGCTTTGTGATTATAACCTAGGTCCTTACAAAACTGGCGAGCTAATAACGGTGCTTCTCGGTTATCGGCGGTATGAAAAAACACATACGGTGTTTTACCTTCATCAAGCCATTGTTTTACTTTGCTCAGCCACGGTTTATAAAAGGGTTTATAGTCGTTTTGCAAATCGGCTATTACAAAGCGCGCCATAGGCTGCGAGCCTGTGGCAATGGCATGTACTGGTAAATGTGGCTTTTTTTGCTGTGCATCTATTAGTGCCTCGGTTGTTGGTTTTACGGCAAATAGGGCGCGAGTATCCATCGATATGCGATTTATGTTGTTTGCCATTAATAACTGATTAAGCGCTATTTCGGCTTCACCTTTTTTGAAAAATGCAGTATGACGTACCTCTACACCGTAATTAACCTCTTTTGGTAATAGGCTAATAAATTGTGCGAGTTTGGGTAAGTCACCAGGACCAAATGCTTTAGGTAATTGCAGCATGATTTGCCCGGTTTTTTCTAAAATAGGGGAGAACAAGTTAAGCCAATCTGTAAGCTCGGTTTGTATATTAGTAAGGTGTAGTTCGTGGCTAAAGCGACGATTAAACTTAAACGTAAATTTAAAATCGTCGGGTACGTTATTTGCCCAGCGCAATACGGTGCTTGGCGATGGATCGGCGTAAAAGCTGGTGTTGCCTTCAACAGAATTAAAATGTTGGGCGTATTGGCTAAGCATATCGGCGTTTTTACATTGGCTTGAAAATAAATTGCCTTTCCATGCATTACTCGACCACTGCGGGCATCCAATATATAACATACAAACTAGCGCCTTATTATAAAGTGGCGATAGTGTAGCAAATAACAAAACGAGCTGCTGTAAATTCAGGGGCAAAAGCGGCACACGCCCTAGCATCTTAATGTTAGTTGAGTATAATGCAGGGCTTAATTTGATTATTTTTAGATTGCTAGCGGCTTTATTTGTATTGTGGTGACCTGTTTTTTAAATCACACGCCTTAAAACAAATAAGTTTAGCCGTTTAAGCCTTTTATCTGACAGGAAAACTATGCGCTCTATATATTGCGGACAGCTAAATAAAACTCACGTAGATCAAGAAGTTGAACTATGTGGCTGGATCAACAAACGACGTGACCTTGGTGGACTTATCTTTGTCGATTTACGCGATAGAGAAGGTTTAGTACAAGTTGTATTCGACTCTGACATTGAAGAATTAATGAGTTCAGCTAATACACTTCGCCAAGAATTTTGTGTTCAGTTAAAAGGTGTTGTTCGCGCACGCCCAGACAGCCAAGTAAATAAAGACATGGCAACAGGGGAGATCGAAATTTTAGGTAAAGAGCTTAATATTATTAACCGCTCTGAGCCGCTTCCACTAGATTTTAACCAAGTAAACTCTGAAGAGCGTCGTTTAAAGTACCGTTACTTAGATTTACGTCGTCTAGAAATGAGTGACCGTATTAAATTACGCGCTAAAGCAAGCAGCTTTGTTCGTCGCTTTTTAGATGAAAACGGCTTTTTAGACATCGAAACGCCAGTACTTACTAAAGCAACGCCAGAAGGCGCGCGCGATTACTTAGTACCGAGCCGTGTTCATAAAGGTAGCTTTTACGCATTACCGCAGTCGCCGCAGTTGTTTAAGCAATTGTTGATGATGTCTGGTTTTGACCGTTACTACCAAATTGTTAAATGTTTCCGTGATGAAGATTTACGTGCGGATCGCCAACCAGAATTTACCCAAATAGATATAGAAACCTCGTTCATGAGCTCTGATCAAGTACGTGGTATGACTGAAAAAATGATCCGTGAGATGTGGCAAACATTGTTAAACGTTGATTTAGGCGATTTCCCAATCATGCCTTACAGCGAGGCAATGAGCCTTTACGGTTCTGATAAGCCTGATTTACGTAACCCAATGAAATTAGTTGATATTGCTGATTTAGTGAAAGACGTAGAGTTTAATGTTTTTTCAGGTCCGGCTAACGACGAAAAAGGCCGTGTTGCTGTATTAACAGTACCGGGTGGCGCTAAGCTTTCTCGTAAACAGCTTGACGATTACACTAAGTTTATTGGTATTTACGGCGCTAAAGGCATGGCGTGGATGAAAGTAAACGACCACACTGCAGGCGCTGAAGGCGTTCAATCACCAGTGGCTAAGTTTTTAAACGAAGACGTAATTACTAAATTGCTTGAGCGTACTAATGCACAGTCGGGCGATATTATTTTATTCGGTGCCGATAAGCGCAACACAGTAAATGAAGCTATGGGCGCACTGCGCGTTAAGATTGGTGTTGATTTAGAAATCACTAACCTTAATAGCTGGGCACCACTTTGGGTTGTAGATTTCCCAATGTTTGAAGAAGATGACGAAGGCACATTACATGCTGTACATCATCCATTCACTGCACCAAAAGATATTACTGCAAGTGAGCTTGAAGCAAACCCAGCAGCAGCAATTTCAGATGCCTACGACATGGTATTAAACGGCTACGAAGTGGGTGGCGGTTCGGTGCGTATTCATAATGCAGATATGCAAGAAACCGCATTTAGAATTTTAGGTATTAACGAGCAAGAGCAACAAGACAAGTTTGGCTTTTTACTTGATGCACTTAAATACGGCACACCACCACATGCAGGTTTAGCATTTGGTCTTGACCGTTTAGCAATGCTTTTATGTGGTACCGATAACATTCGTGACGTTATTGCTTTCCCTAAAACAACACAAGCATCGTGTTTATTAACTAACGCGCCAAGTAAACCTAACCTCGATTCGTTAGCTGAGCTTGCAATTAGTGTTGTAGAAAAAGAAGTATCAAGCGAAGAGTAATTTTTGCTTAGCTTTTAAGCTAAATTTAAAAACCCTTAAGTTATATGCTTAAGGGTTTTTTTGTGGTTAAATTTAAAGCAGTTTAAAGGTTTGTGCCGATTGCTATTATCCATATTGAAAAGGAGTTCTTATGTCATTTCATCTAACCTTATTTGGTGAGTTTTTAGCTTTTTTTATTATATTATGCATCCCTATTTTTGCTGTAATTAGCTACAAAATAGGTAAGCGTAAAAGTACTATGCCAGGTGTTTTAGCGTTTGTGGGTGGCTGTTTTGCGCTATTTCCATTGTTTGGTTTAATTTTTATTGCAGTGCTTGCTCTTAAAAAAGATTTACCTAAAAATAATGGCTACGCAGGTTAAATCTAATAGGTAAATTGTGTTGTTAAGTAACAATAAACAGTATTTTGATGAGCAATTTAATGCTTTGCAGTACGCAGAGCAGCTAACTGAAAACTCTGAGTTTGAAGAATGTATATTTATCGATTGCGACTTTTCAGGGGGGCAGTTTAAAAATTGCCGATTTATAGAATGTAGTTTTAAAAACTGTAATTTATCGTCACTTAAATGGAACTACAGTTCGCTTGAAAATGTAAGTTTTAGCCACTGTAAATTAAATAGTTTGCAATGGGCTGATGTAGATTGGCCAGCGCTTAGTATTAACGCACCGGTGAGTTTTAATTATTGTGAGCTCAGTAATAGCTCTTTTTTTGAATTAACCCTCAAAGCCCTCAAACTAACACACTGCTTTGCCAAAAATGTTGATTTTAGACACGCTGATTTAAGCAGTAGTGAATTTACAGGAACAGATTTTCGCGATAGTGAGTTTTTTCAAACTAACTTAACAAAATGTGATTTTGTAGGTGCTACAGCGTTTAATATAGATTTGAATAATAATATCTTAGCGAATGCTAAGTTTGATCGCTTCGAAGCACTTAATTTGCTTACCAGCCTTAATATAGAACTATGTGATTAATTTAGTTTAATATAATTACATATCTAGAAGCGACAGCTTGGCTGGGCTTCTAGATACTGCGTGACTGGGTAATTAACGGCTTGGGCCATTTTTATTACGTGCACTGGCAAGCTGTCTTGCGATTTCTAATAACGCAGGTGAAATATCTTCAGCGCCATCTTTAATTAGTTTTGTAACGTCACCTGATGAAAACAAACCGTCACGTGGTGATTTAATACCTAACTCACGTACAAAATCCTTCGTTTTACCAGTGCTGCCTGTTTCGATGAACTTAAAAATAATACGTTCATTGTTATTTTTAGCAGGTGCTTTTAGTGTTTCGATTTCGTCATGTATTGCAGTTAGTTTGTCTTCTAGGATTTCTATACGTTCTTGAATGCTATTGTATGATTTCATTTATTGGATCTTTTACTAAATATATTAAAACAATGGCGACTATTATCGCATAGTTTGACAATAGAGAATGCAAACCTATAAAGTAAAAGTTATTTTTAATTAAAAACAATAATTTATATAAGTTTAAATATGCAAAAAGCACTTAAAAAGCTTTTTATGTTAAGCGCACTCACCTTAACTACATCAATAATAAGCACTACAAGCTATGCAACCGACGACGTTATAACCGATAAAAGCCGCAATCGCACTATTCCTATCAATATTACATTACCAAGTAACAATGCTAAGTGTACAGAGCAAGCAAAGTGCCCTGTGGCATTTATTAATGCGGGCTACGGTATTAGTCATAACAAGTATACGTTTGCCAGTAATGCGTTTAATCAACGCGGATACTTAACAGTAGCCGTTGCACATGAACTAAAAACCGACCCTTACCTAAACCGTGAACAGCCTTACTTAACCACTCGTATGGAAAACTGGCATCGTGGTGTGGTAACGCTTAAGTTTTTAGTTAATGAGTTATCGAGTAAATACCCAGCGTACGACTTTACAAAACTCGCCTTATTTGGGCATTCAAACGGCGGTGATATTTCGGTATTATACGGCTCTATTTACCCCAATGAAGTAAGCACTATTATTACGATCGATCATCGTCGTATGTTGATCCCTCGTAATAAAAACATTCGCGTGTTTACACTACGTGGTAGTGATTACCCAGCTGATGCGAATGTGTTGTTAAACGATTCAGAGCTGGATAAGTTTCCTGTTACACAAACACTAATAGAAAAATCTCGTCATAACGATATGTACGATGGCGGGCCAAAATGGCTGGTGGATAGAATGAGTAAAGAAGTAAAAGAATTTTTAGATAGTAAATAGTTAGTTTTGTTAAAGCATAGCGCAGTGTTAGCTGCGCTATATTGCTTGTATGCTAGTTACTTTACCAGTTCACTTACAATAACAGGGTTGTTATGTAGTGTTTTATGCACAGGGCATTTGTCGGCTATTTCGAGCAAACGCTGGCGTTGCTCTTGTGTTAAATCACCGACTAGAGTGATTTTACGGGTAATGGCTTCTAGGTTACCGGTTTGCTCACAATCGTCGCAATCTTTGTTGTAATCGCGAGTGTGATCAAGCTCTACTTTAACATGCTCTAGCGCTAAATCTTTACGTGTAGCGTACATACGTAGTGTCATTGCTGTACAAGCACCAAGCCCCGCTAATAAGTGATGATACGGATCGGGGCCTAAGTTTTTACCGCCTACCTTTATTGGCTCATCTGCAAGCCAAGTATGATCTTTAGTGCTTACGTGCTGAGTAAATACATGGTCTTTTTCTTCAACAAGTACATTGCCACCCGTTAAACTTGCGGCGTATTTAGTTTTGTCATATTTGACGTAGCGATTAGCCCACGTTGCAATGATTTCTGCAGCGTAGTCGGCATCGTTTTTATTAGTAAGTAAGTGATCGGCGTTATCTAGGCTAATAAAACTTTTAGGATGCTTAGCTGATGCGTAAATTTTTTCGGCTTCACTAATATTTACCGTCGCATCAATAGGGGAGTGCATTACTAACAATGCGCGCTTAAGTTTACTAATGTGGCTTTTATCGTACTTGGCTATATCGTCTATAAACTGTTTTTTAATGGTAAATTCTCGGCCTGCTAGGCTTACCTTTGCTTCACCGGCTGCGTTAATTTCATCAAGGTGTGCTGCAAAGTTATGGGCTACGTGCTGTGCATCTGACGGCGCGCCAATGGTTGTAATAGCCGATACTTCAGGAATGTGCTCAGCAGCAGCAAGTACCGCAGCGCCGCCTAAACTGTGGCCAATAAGTAATTGCGGCGCTGCAAAATGCTCACGCAGATGATCAGCCGCTGAAACTAAATCTTGAATGTTTGATGAAAAGTTACTGTTAGCAAAGTCGCCATCGCTATTACCTAAACCCGTAAAGTCAAAACGCAGTACGGCTATGCCTTGCTGCGTAAGTGCACGGCTTATACGTGTGGCTGCTGCTATGTCTTTTCCGCATGTGAAGCAGTGTGCAAATAGCGCATAAAACTTTATGTCGCCGGCGGGGCGTTCTAGTTGGCCGGCAAGTTCTAAATCGCCGCTTTTAAAAGATACTTTTTGTCGCATGGGGAGCCTTATTTACACAAATAAAATATATTAGGGCGTGTTGACCGTTGTGGATTGAAATTTGTTCAATCTAGGGGCGATTTAATCGCGGCGCGAGGTTTGTAACCTAGTGGACTAAGTAAAAACCGAGCAACAAAGAGTTAATCGTCCCTAGAAAGAACCCAAAGGGTAGCGCATGTTTGGCATTTATGCTGCGTTATCGCCTATTTATGGGGAACAACCACACATCACAGGCTCTGCCTTGCTTAAATACCAAACAGTCTGCTACAAATTCACCCACCAAAGGTCAGCACGCCCTAGTAGACCATATATAAGTACTAAACCTTGCAAATTCAACGTTTTTTTATAAGTTGATCTTGATCAAGCCTAATGGTGGAAACGTTACTTTGCGGACATATGTCCTTATTTTTTTGAGGTCATTTGTCTATCCTCGCACAGCGCTATAATGAAGGCTTTTCTACTTTATCTTGGCAATTTGCTACTATTAAAGCAGTTCACTTCACACAACCTATTCACTGGAACGTACAATGCAATTACCTACTGTTGATTATAAAGCTCCCGATGCGGCTGCACACTTTGTTGAATCGTTAAGAAATACTGGATTTGGCGTTTTAAAAAACCACCCAATTCCACAGTCTTTAGTTGAATCTATTTACAAAAATTGGCAAGACTTTTTTAACTCAGAGCAAAAGCAGGACTTTTTATTCTCTAAAGAAACTCAAGATGGTTATTTTCCGCCTTCAGTATCTGAAGTAGCGAAAGGCTTTACAATAAAAGACATTAAAGAGTACTTTCATGTGTATCCTAAAGGCCGTGTTCCTGCAGAGCTCGAAGCTGATGTACGTGAATACTACCGTTTAGCGAGTGAATTTGCTGGTACTTTACTAAGCTGGGTTCAGGCTGAAGCGCCAGCTGATGTTCGCGCTAAATTTTCGATTGATTTAAAAGACATGATTGCCGGTTCTGAGCAAACATTGTTACGTATCCTACATTACCCACCAATGACGGGTGATGAAGAGCCAGGTGCTATTCGCGCTGCTGCTCACGGTGATATTAATTTATTAACGGTATTACCAGCTTCTAATGAGCCTGGTTTACAAGTTCAAAAAACAGATGGCGGTTGGTTAGACGTGCCATGTGATTTTGGCAGCTTAATTATTAATATCGGCGACATGCTACAAGAAGCGTCGGGCGGGTATTTCCCATCGACAATTCATCGCGTGATTAACCCAACGGGTAAAGCATCTACTAAATCGCGTATTTCACTACCGTTATTTTTACATCCGCATCCAGATGTTGTGCTTTCAGAGCGCTACACGGCAGATAGCTACTTGCAAGAGCGTTTACGCGAGTTAGGTGTTAAGTAACTCTTATACTTAAAGTAATTAAGTATAAATATAAAACGGCCTATGGCCGTTTTTTGCATTTTTAAGCAACTTGATCACCGGTTTAATTTTATTAAGCTATGCTCAATTGCCCGCAACGTAAATAATGGCATGCATTCTTAGCTACTACAGGTATAATGCGCGCAACTGGCTAACGTAGCCTAATTTAAAAGAGAGTTTATATGAGTTTTGAAGGTTTAGGTTTATCACAGTCTTTGGTTAATGCGGTTTTAGAAAAGGGCTATGAAACGCCAACGCCGATTCAGGCTCAAGCAATTCCTGCAATTATTGAACGCCGTGATGTTATGGCAGCAGCGCAAACAGGTACAGGTAAAACAGCGGGTTTTACATTACCACTTATTGAGCGTTTGTCGTCAGGCCCTAAAGCTAAAAGTAACCACGTACGTGCACTTATTTTAACGCCTACACGTGAGCTTGCTTTGCAAGTAAGCGAAAACGTTGAAGAGTACGCTAAGCATTCAGATGTGAGCTCATTTGTAGTTTACGGTGGCGTTAAAATTAACCCACAAATGCAGCGTCTTCGTAAAGGTGTTGATATTTTAGTAGCAACGCCGGGTCGTTTAATCGACTTACATAATCAAAATGCAGTTAAATTTGATAGCGTTGAAGTGCTTGTACTCGATGAAGCTGACCGCATGTTAGACATGGGCTTTATCCACGACATTAAACGCTTAATTGCTAAAATGCCTGCTAAACGTCAAAACTTGATGTTTTCGGCTACATTTTCTGACGAAATTCGTGCATTAGCAAAAGGGTTAATTAATGACCCTGTTGAAATTTCAGTTGCTGCAAAAAATACTACTGCAAAAAGTGTTACTCAGTGTGTTTATGCGGTAGATAAAACACGTAAAACAGCATTGCTAAGCCACTTGATTCGCGCTAACGATTGGCAACAAGTATTAGTGTTTAGCCGCACAAAGCACGGTGCTAACCGCTTAGTTAAACAACTAGAGCGCGATGACATTGTAGGCGCGGCTATCCATGGTAATAAATCACAAGGCGCACGTGTTAAAGCACTTGATGGTTTTAAAAGTGGTGAAGTACGCGTACTAGTAGCAACAGACATTGTTGCACGTGGTTTAGACATTGTTGAATTACCGCATGTTGTTAACTACGACTTACCAAATGTATATGAAGATTACGTTCACCGTATTGGCCGTACAGGCCGTGCCGGTGCGTCGGGTCATGCGATTTCGTTTGTAACAACAGAAGATGCTGTTGATTTATACGGTATTGAGCGCTTTATTGGTGAGCTTATCCCACGTGCTGAAGAAGACGGTTTTGAGCCTATTAACCCAGTAGCAGAGCGCGCATTAGATGCTCGCCCACTGCCGTCTAAAAAGCCTAAGAAAAAGCAGCCTTTTAATAAGCCTAAATCTGATAGCAGCAAGCCTAACAGTAAAAAGCCAAATAATGGTGGTAATGGTACCGGCCCACGCCGTGGTGGTTCTAAAAAGCCAGCTGCTAAAACAGATGACAGCGCGCAAAACCCATGGGCAAAGCGTGAATCTGTTGGCGGTAGTGGCCAACGCCGTCGTCGCACAAATAACGATTAATGATCATATTGGCGTTTAATTAATTTAGAACTTGGTTAAAGGCTGATACAAAAAACGCGCTCTCTTCTTTTGAATAAATAGAAGCAGCGCGTTTTTTATTGCCTGTAATTTGTACTTACTGTATTGCCTACCTGATTAAATAGTTAATACCCAAGCCGACAAATAAAGTAACACTTACGCTAAGTAGTGTGCCGAGCATAACGTACTCGGTAAGTTTTTTATCTTTGCTTGCACTTAAATCGCCAAACCTAAATACCGACTTTGCCGCAAGTAAAAAGCCAAGCCCTGCAAATTGGTCAAGCAATATAAAGCTCAGCATAAGTACGCGCTCAAGCATACCTATGCTTTGCCCTGCAAGTGGTAAGCTACCAGTACTTGAAAAGTTACTTGTTAAACGCTCTAACATCATTCTTATAAATACGGCGCTAGGACTTAAAATAATTAAATAACCGCATACCACCCACAGTATTTTGGGATCAGTGAGCATATTATTAATTGCAGCCATAAAACTATTGTTATCAGTTAGCCAAATACTGAGCGCAATAATAACGAGTATGTGCGCTATTTGATCAAGTAAAAAAGGCACCACGCCTTTATTAGAATACGATTTAGCTATATCAATAAAGTAATGGCTCAACATAATGCTCGCCGTGGCAATTAAAACACTGCTTAGTTGTTGCCACCCGAATGTGTATTCCCACACGGTAATAATGAGTGCACTTGTTACACCATGCACAAGTACATGAAAATAAAGCTTACTGGCTTTAAAGTGACGGGTGTTTCTGTCGTTTACCCAACTCATAGGTTGCCAGTAAAAATCAGCGAGTAAGTGGCCAATAATAAGCGCGACCAGTAAAAGTGAAAACTCCATTATTCACCTCCTTTAATTATATTTTTTATAACGTGTTGTGTGTGCTTAATAAAGCGTTCTATAAGTTGGTAGTGCGCTAAATTTAGTAGTTTTGTTACATTTTCGCGACTTGTTTTAAGCTCTTTAGCCAGTGCCGCGTGGCTGTTGTCTGATGATGTTAAATAGACATACAGGGCATTTGCTTGTTTTTGCGTGATTTTAGTGAGTAATACGTCGGCAAAGGCTAAATTAAGATTTAAGCTTTCATCAAGCTGCTGCTCATTAATATTAAAAACAAAGCGTTGATTACCTATTTTATCAAGGCCTTGCCCCGAAAGGGTAAAAGCAGAACCGGTTGCTGTTTTTATATCGCTGCGTGGGTTATCTATTTGCCCAAGTGCCAAGCTTTGCCGTAGCTCATAACCTGACGATTTAAGGTGTAAATATACAAGTATGGCATTTTTAAAAAGGAGCTCAGGATTATTAACTTGTAACTGAAAGGCATCGCCTCGGTATATATTCCAAAGTGTTTGCTCCCCCGAAATGTTTCGCAAACTTTGCTCTAGTTGATAAAGCATGGCATCGTATTGCTGCTTAGGGATTGTTTGCGATTTAATAATATCGCCGCTGATCACACCAATCATAAAAATCTCAAAATGGTTACTTTTTAATATGTAACCAATATTGGTTACATAAGGGTATGTAACTAATTTAGGTTACTTAAATATAAATTGCAAGGTACACTTATTTTATAACGTTACTTTTATTGCTATTAATCCTCACTAGGACACTAAATGACTTTACAAAACGAGCAGCAAAGCACGAAACCACGCGTAGGTATTTTTGTTGATGTGCAAAATATTTATTACACGTGCCGCGAGAGTTACGGAAAAAACTTTGACTACAATGCGTTTTGGCGGGTAATGCAGGCGCAATACAATATTGAGTGTGCTTTTGCGTACGCTATTTATCGAGGTGATGAAAAGCAAAATCAGTTTCAAAATATTTTGCGTGCGATTGGTTTTGACGTAAAGCTAAAGCCATTTATTCAACGCCGTGATGGAAGTGCTAAAGGCGATTGGGATGTAGGTATAACAATAGACATGTTAGAGCAGGGTAAAAGCCTTGATAAGGTTATTTTGCTCTCTGGCGATGGTGACTTTGCTTTGTTACTTGGGCATTTAAAAAATCAATATAATGTACCGTGCGATGTATACGGTGCTGACCGGTTAACCGCTGAGGTATTAAAACAAAGCGCAGAGCAATTTCATTTAATTGATAATACTTTGCTACTTTAACAGTAAAAAATAGTTAAAAAAGTGCAAGCTAAGTGCCTGCAACATGAGAGTTTTTAATACAAAGCCGTAATAGATGAATTAAGCCTTATATAGGCTTTTTTTATTACTGTAATCAATTGGGTTTGCTAAATGATTATGGTAATTTTAAAGCATAACGAGTTACCAAGGACTTACATGCTTCATTATAGCAACATGCCACTAGACAGAGGCTCAAATTTTCGTAAAGACCCATCGTGGCTTAAAGCGCAAATGTCGGCGCAAAGTAAATGGGTTTTAGTTAAAAATAATCAAACCCTATTTATTAAAGATACCCCTAAAGTAAGCTATTTAACGTATCAACAAGTGGCGCATTTAGATTTAACGAGTGCTATTTTTGTTGGTTTAAATAATGCTAAACATGGTGTGTTTGCATTGGATGTATCTGATCTGGATGAAAGCGTACTTACGCCTTTAATAGAGGGCGCTCAATTTTTTGATATTCGCCAATATGGGCCTCAAGTAACCATTAAATATGCCTCAATAGCCGCCCTTGCGAGAGGGTTATGTTATTGGCATGCCACGCACCGTTTTTGTGGGCGCTGCGGTAGTAAAAACCGTTCAGTGGAAGCAGGGCATTCTCGTGTATGTGAAAACGAAAACTGTAAGCATCCTACATTCCCGCGTACCGATCCTGCGGTAATTATGGTCGTTACTAAAGTCTTTGCTGACGGAGTAGAACGCTGTTTATTAGGTCGCCAAGCCGCGTGGCCTATTGGTATGTATTCGTCGCTTGCTGGATTTGTTGACCCAGGTGAAACACTAGAACAAGCGGTTGCGCGTGAAGTTAAAGAAGAGGCAGGTATAGAGGTTGATAACGTACGTTATGTTGCATCTCAGCCATGGCCGTTCCCATCGTCCATTATGCTTGGTTTTTTTGCAGAGGCGACATCTGAGGAAATTAACGTAGATAAAGAAGAGCTAGACGATGCAAAATGGTTTAGTCGTGAAGACTTAGAGCAATTTGGTAATTGGCACGAAGAAGGGGAGCATTTAAAGCTGCCTAGAACCGACTCTATCTCTCGTTATTTAATTGAGCATTGGCGCACAAACCCTTAAGGATTAACAATGTCGAGTAAAAGTAATAAAAACACTCAGCTGGTATCATCAGGGCGCAAAAAAGCCTATACACATGGCGTAGTAAATCCCGTTGTACAGCGTGCATCTACCATTGTATTTGATACTGTAGCAGATTTAAAAGAAGCTGCTAAAACCCGTGGCGATAAAACGTTATTTTATGGGCGCCGGGGAACAACAACACACTTTGCGCTACAAGAAGCGATTACAGAACTTGAAGGCGGCGAAGGGTGTGCACTATACCCTTGTGGCGCGGCGGCGATTAGCCAAGTATTTTTATCGTTTTTAAAAACCGGTGATCATATTTTAATGGTTGATAACGTGTACGAACCAACTCGCGATTTTTGCGATAAAATTTTAGTGGGGCTGGGCATTACAACAACCTACTACCCGCCAACCATTGGCGCAGGCATTAAAGACTACATTCAGCCAAATACCAAAGTATTGTTTTTAGAATCTCCAGGTTCTATTACGATGGAAGTGCAAGATGTGCCTGCTATGGTAAAAGTAGCCAATGAGCATAGCGTAATGACCATACTTGATAATACCTACGGCAACGGTTTGCATTATCGTCCGCTAGAGCACGGTGTTGATATTAGTATTCAGGCTGCAACGAAGTATATTGTCGGCCATTCAGACGTGATGATGGGTGTGGCTGTTGCTAATAAAAAGTACTGGCCAACCTTGCGCGAAAACTCGTACTTACTAGGGCAATGTACCAGTGCCGATGATGCGTATTTAGCGCTTAGAGGCCTGCGTACAATGGGTGTGCGTTTGAATCAACATGAAAAAGCAGCAATAGAAGTAGCTAAATGGCTTGAACAACATGAGCTTGTTGATCATATTCGCCACCCTGCATTTGAAACCTGCCCAGGGCATGAGTTTTTTAAACGTGATTTTGATGGCAGTAATGGGTTGTTTTCATTTGTGATGAAAACCGGTAATCAAAAAGCGATTGATGCATTTTTAGATAGCCTTGAGCATATTAAAATGGGCTTTTCGTGGGGCGGTTTTGAAAGTTTAGTAACGGCTAATTTAACTATGAAAGGGCTGCGTTCAAATACAGGTTGGGATTTAGGCCCGGTTATTCGCCTGCATATTGGCCTTGAAGATGTTGAAGATTTAATTAGCGATTTAAGCCAAGCACTTGAGGTTTATAAGCAGCATTTATAATTTATATCGCAATTTATGCTGTTACATTTAAATGTATTGTTACAAAGCTCACTATAGGTGAGCTTTTTTTTGCTGGTAATTCAAGGTGTTTACACTTAGTGTGGATAAATACACAGAAAATAAAAAGTCATTAAGGATAGTCAATGGCAACACCATTACCGATAAACGTAGGGCGATTAACGCAAATAGCGGGATTTGAGCTTGTACGTATGTTTTTAACTAAACGTGGACTTATTGCATTAGCTGCCTTTGCATTGGTGTGGCTAATAATACTGCGCTACCCAATAGGGCAGGCAGTAGGCATTGTAAGTGCGCCCGATTTTGAGCAAATAGCCCGTGATATATCAGGTTCTATTGGTTTAAGTAAATTATTGGATTGGCCTGAGGCCGAATTTGCTATGTACTGGTTAATAGCCCTGTATAGCTTTCCCGTTTTTGGTTTATTTATTTGTAGCGACCAAACGGTAGGCGATAGAGAGCGCGGCACACTAAGGTTTTTATCACTGCGCTCCACTCGCTTTGAAATACTGTTTGGTCGTTTTTTAGGGCAATTAGCGGTATTAGCCTGCTTAGTGGGCATTACTCTTGTGGCTACGCTTGCTGTACTAGGGTTTAGAGATCCAAGTTTACTGGCTGGTGGTTTTGCCCGTGCGCTTTCTATATTTTTAATATTAGTGATTACTCTGTGTCCATTTGTAGCACTTATGACGTTAATAAATACCTTTGCTCGCTCATCGCGTTTATCTATTGTATTGGCAATTTTATATTTTGCAGCAGGCGGTATTGTAGTTGGTATATTGCAATGGCAAATACCCGCATTAGGCTTGCTTGATTATTTATTTCCGGGTGTGCAAATAGAGTTATTAGCGGGGCAAAATTTACCATTATTAAGCGCTGTGGCTATTCCCCTTGTGCAAACTGCGGTGTTACTAAGCGTTGCTCAATGTATTTTTGCAAGGAGCTCACTATGAGACCATTAATTACAGCCAGCGGTTTGAGTAAATCGTATGGTGCAAAACTTGCGCTTAATAATGTGGACTTTGAGATTAATAAAGGCGCGCCAGTGGCGCTTGTTGGGCCAAATGGTGCGGGTAAAACCACCTTATTTAGTTTGTTGTGCGGCTATATAGCGCCAAGTAAAGGCAGCCTTGAAATATTAGGGCATAAGCCAGGGAGCGCTGCTTTATTTAATAAAGTAAGTGCATTACCGCAAGACGCACAACTTGACCCTCGTTTTAATATAGATAAGCAACTCGCCTTTTATGCAAAACTGCAAGGTATGGGCGCTAAGCAAAGCCAAACTGAGGCGCTACGTGTACTTGACTTGGTTGGCTTAAAAGAAATTGCAAAGCAGCGTGCAGGGGATTTATCGCACGGTATGCGCAAGCGCGTTACGATAGCGCAAGCACTTATTGGCGCGCCACAAATTGTAATGCTTGATGAAGCAACCGCAGGGCTTGATCCGATTCATGCCAGAGAAGTACGCGAGCTAGTATCTGAATTAAGTGAACAGGCTACGTTTATTTTAAGCTCTCACGATTTAACTGAGCTTGAACGACTATGCTCACAGGTGCTTCATTTAGATAAAGGCGTACTAAGCGAGCATCAAACAAAAACAAATAATACTGATAAACACTTTTATACATTAATGCTAAGCGAAGCTTATCAAAATGTTGAGCAACAGCTTCAAGCAATTGCAGGGGTGAGCCGAGTGTATATGAGCCAGCATAAAGAATATGTTGTTGAGTATCAACCAACGAGCGATCCACTTGATATTGCACTACTGAATTTTTGTCATCAACAACACTGGCAGTACAGGCAGTTAGTTAATGGTCACACATTAGAGAATCAAATATTTAAACAGGAGAAAGTATAATGGGTTTACTTAGCGGACTTATGGGTAATGCAAGCGAAGTTGACGATTCTGATTTAGAGAAAATCCTCGCCAATACATTAATTGACGGCGAGCAAGTGGAAAAGGCATATAAAGTAGTACGTGATATGTTTATTTTTACTAATAAGCGCTTAATCTTAATTGATAAGCAAGGTATGACCGGCTCTAAAATGGAAATGGTGAGTATTGCTTACTCTAAAATTACCAAGTTTAGTAAAGAAAGTGCAGGCCATTTTGACTTAGATGCCGAGCTAAAAATATGGGTTGGCTCAGATCCAACACCAATTAGTAAAGAGTTTAAGTCTGGCGATAATATTAACGATGTTTATCGTATTATTAGCCAACACGCGCTTTAATACGGTACATGTTTTAAGTAGTTGTTGACTAGATGTTGCAACTACTTTAATTTTACAGTTTACAACACTTCCTTACAATTAACTTAATAAATACAACTGGTTAGTTAAGTTTTCATTCAGTTTCCTAACGTTAGCATGTGCCTCGACTTTAGCAATACAGCTAGAGCATAAAAAGCAATGTACATAGGGAAGTCTTACAATGAAAAAATTAGCAGTTATTATTTCGAGCATTTTATTATCTAGCACTGCGGCTGCTGCAGACAGCTATAATTCAATTAGTAACCTAAGCTATAAAAATAGCGATAACAACGACACCGTTGCTGTAGATTCTATTTACTACTTATCTCCTAAAAAAACGTTAGGTCCGTACGATCAGTTTGAATACATCAATAAACAAACTAACGTATATGGTGGCTACGCTGATGACGACTTTGGCGATTTAACATCAGTTGGTGGTGAATACTTCATTAATGAATTTGTTGTTGGCGCATCTTACGAAAACCTAGACCCAGATTCAGGTTCTAACAGTGAGCTTTATAAACTGACGGGTGGTTACTTTTTCAACCCTGATTTACTTGCAAAAGTAACACTAGTTGAAAACAAAGACGGCGATGATTACGCATTATTTGATTTAGCTTACAACTACATGCTAAACAGCACTGATTACGTAGGTGTTACACTTACATCAGACGACGATTTTGATTACCGTGCAGTAGCTGCTAAATACTTTATTGATTTACAGCAAGGTAACTACCTTACTTTTGAAGGTAAATACGAAAGCATTGATGATGCAGAAAACCAATGGGTAGCAGAAACTAACTACTACTTCTCAAAAGCTACATCTGTATTTGCTAACTACAATAAGCAAGATACTTATAGCTTTGGTGCTCAACACTTCATCAATAAAAATATTGGTGTAAAGGTGGGTTACGAAAACAACGCTGATGATTCTGATAACGATGCGTACTTTGCTAACATGCGTTTTCAGTTTTAATTAAGTCCCGTACTTAGTTAATACAAAAGTAATATTAAAAAGCCCGCTAAATTTAGCGGGCTTTGTCGTTTTTAAACGTTTGAGCTTTTAACTATAAACTTTTACCAGTCATAATTACGGCCTTTATTATGCTCATCTAAATAACTCCTTTGAGTTATAAATAGAGTCGCCATGAATGGCTAAATTGTTATTAAAGTCATTAAGTGCGGTCGATGATAATAGCTATAAAATAGTAAGTATTGGAGTTGTTTTTGCTAGTAAACAATGGTTATTGGAAAAAAACAGATAAAAATATGCACTGATACAAACCTATTTTTCATTATAAATACAGAAATAATGAATTAAACAGAGTAATTTTTTTGAGAAATTAAAAAAATTTAGTGAGAGGAAATTATATTGATGAGGTTTATCGAATAATTAAGTTGTGTTCAATTTAGCGACAGTTTGTACCGTATTTGTTACTTTTTAAATTTAAATGATGACATGATATTGTCTTGTAGATTTGGAAGATACTTTGTATTTACATTTACGTATAAATTATTACAACTCCACTGGGTTTAATCTGACCTTTTATTCAGTTTTTGTTCATTTTTTTGGCGTTAGGATGCGCCCCGACTTTGGCTAGACAGCTGAGGCATAAAAAGTAATATTTATAGGGAATTTAAAATGAAAAAATTAGCCGTTATCATTTCGAGCATTTTATTATCAAGTGCTGCAACCACTGCAATAGCTGCAGATACTTACCAATCAATCAGCCATGTAGGATATGTGGACGTAGATGGTGATGACACAGTAAGTGTTGACTCAACATATTATTTTTCTCCAAAAGCGACTTTAGGTCCTTATGATCAATTTGAATACATCAATAAGCAAACAAATGTTTATGGTGCATACAGTGATAATGATCTTGGAGATGTTACTAGCGTTGGCGGTGAGTATTTTGTAGAAGATTTTGTATTAGGTGCACAGTACAATAATTTCGATAGTGATTTTGGCTCAAGCACGGATGTAATTGAACTTTCAGCGGGTTACTTCTTTAATCCAAACCTTGTATTAAAAGCTACGTTTGTTGATGTAGAAGATGCTGACAATCAGTTTGTGTTTGATTTGGCATATAACCACCAGTTAAACAGCACTGATTATATTGGCTTTACAGTAACAGCAGATGATGAGTTTGATTACCGTGCAGTAGCAGCTAAGTACTTTGTTGATTTACAGCAAGGTAACTACTTGACTGTTGAAGGTAAATTTGAAGATGTTGATGGCGGTTCAAGTAACTGGGAATTAGCATCTAACTACTATTTCAGCAAAGCAACATCGGTTTTTGTTACAGTTAATAAAAATGATGATTACACTCTTGGTGCTCAACACTTTTTCAACAACAATGTTGGTTTAAAAGCAGGTTACGGCAATAACTGGGATGATTCTGATTATGATGCCTACTTTGCAAATGTAAGCTTACAGTTCTAATTTAACAGAAAATTAGAATATGAATAAAAAGCCCGCTCATTTGAGCGGGCTTTTTATTCAGCGCTATTTACCAGCCGCAGTTGCGGCCTTCGTTTTGTTTATCTAAATAAGTTTGTAATGGTGCAAAGTAATCGAGCATTGCTGTTGCATCCATTTGCGGCTTACCTGTTACAGTTTCAAGCGCCTCTTGCCAAGGGCGAGACGAACCCATTTCAAGCATAGCGTTTAGCTTATCCCCTGCTTCTTTTGAGTTATAAATAGAGCAGCGATGAATGGCTTTATCGTTACCGGCAATTTCACATAAGCTGCGATGAAACTCAAATTGCAAAATATGCGCTAAAAAGTAACGTGTATAAGGCGTGTTACCCGGAACGTGGTACTTAGCACCCGGATCAAAATCATTTTCGCTACGTGCGATAGGCGCTTGCACTCCTTGGTATTTTTCACGTAGTTCCCACCATGCTTTATTGTAATTTTCCGGTGCTACTTCCCCTGAAAATACCTGCCAGCGCCACTGATCAACCATTAAGCTAAACGGCACAAAGGCGACTTTATCAAGTGCCATTTTCATTAATAAACCAATATCTTTAGATTCATCAGGTACTTGTTCAAGTAAGCCGATTTCTTTTAAGTAACCCGGTGTAACCGATAAGGCAATGGTGTCACCAATGGCTTCATGAAAACCATCGTTTGCACTTTCTTGATAAAATAAAGGCTGCTTGTTGTATGCGCGTTGATAAAAATTATGACCTAATTCATGGTGAATAACTGAAAACTCTTCGCCTGTGCGCTGAATACACATTTTAATGCGTAAATCGTCTTTGCTATCGATATTCCATGCTGATGCATGACACTGCACATCTCTGTCTTTTGGTTTTACAAACAGTGAACGCTCGTAAAATGTCTCTGGTAGTGCGTCAAAACCCATTGAGGTAAAAAAGTTTTCAGCCCCTTTTACCATTTTAAGTTCGTCGTAATTATTTTGAGCTAATAACTCGGTTACGTCGTAACCCGGATCGGCGTTTTCTGGTGCAACTACATCGTAAATATTACCCCATGCTTGCGCCCACATATTACCAAGTAAGTGCGCTGGTATTGGCTGATCTTGAGGTACTTTGTCGGTGCCGTACTTTTCACCTAACTTTGCGCGAACATGGCAGTGTAGCGAGTTATACAGTGGTTTAACTTGGCCCCAAATACGGTCAAGCTCAGTGGTGAAGTCATCAGCAGGCATATCGTATTTACTGCGCCACATAGCGCCCGTATCGGCATAACCAAGCTCCTTTGCACCTTCGTTGGTAAGTGCTACTTGTTGCTCGTAAAGTGGGCGCATGGGTTTTGATATTTCACGCCAGCCTTGCCATAAATCAAGTAGTTCGTTGTAATCTCGGCTGGTGGCCATTTTTGAAGTCATGTCGCCAAGGCTTAAACAGGTGCCGTCTTCTTTACAGTATTTACCTTTACCATATAGCCCGCCAAGCTCTGCGACAATTTGTGAAAGTTGTGCTGTTTTATCAGCGTCTTGTGGGGCAGGAAGTGTAAGTGCTAGTTTTAGTTTATCAAGCTTACGGCGAGCATCGTAATCAAGCTCTAGTTCGTCGTATTTTGCAGCTTCATTTGCTAAACGCACGACTGTTTCTGTCATTTTACGGTTAACTTCAGCCGATAGAGCCGACGTATCATGAGTAATAAAGTTTGCGTAAATCCACTCTGCACGGCTCGATTCTAAATAAAGTGCACTTAGTTCTTTTTCTGTGTTTGTTATAAATGTTTTTGCATCTTTAGCTGTTACAGCTTTTTTAGTGTGTGCTGAATCGGTAGTGTCTATAGTTACTTCTGCATCGCAGGCCGTTAAAGCAAGAGTACTTGCTACCATTAAGGCGCTCATACTTAGTTTAAATCGAAAGGGGGTCATGCTATTCCTTTAATTTATTGTTATTAAAACGTTGATAATAGCAGTGATGTTTAAAACAATAAAATGAATGCGTTAAGGCTCTCGACTCGTCGTTCAATGATTGTATTTAAATTAAGATGGGTCATAATTAAGTTACTATTTTCATTCAATGTGTAAGGAATGTGCGCATGTTAATATTTATAATATTGCTGGTCGTGGTG
Source organism: Pseudoalteromonas sp. NZS100_1 (assembly GCF_015864285.1). Classification (NCBI taxonomy): domain Bacteria; kingdom Pseudomonadati; phylum Pseudomonadota; class Gammaproteobacteria; order Alteromonadales; family Pseudoalteromonadaceae; genus Pseudoalteromonas; species Pseudoalteromonas sp. NZS100_1. The sequence continues at coordinate 8,844 of NZ_JADYXN010000032.1, read as the reverse complement.
GTGGTTATTTTTGCGGTTAAAGATATTCGCCTAAACTTGATTAGTCGTCCTACGTTTAAAATGTTCAAAAAGGTGCTTCCGCCATTATCGCAAACAGAGCGAGAGGCGATGGAAGCAGGTGATGTTTGGTGGGATGGTGAGTTATTTAGTGGTAACCCAGACTGGCAAAAACTGCACCGCTTTCCTAAACCAGAGCTTAGCGATAAAGAAAACGCATTTATGGCTAACCAAGTAGAAACCTTATTGGCGATGCTTGATGATTATCAAATTGTACAAAAAGACAAAGACTTACCAAAAGAAGTGTGGGATTACCTAAAAAAAGAAGGTTTTTTTGCGCTGATCATTCCTGAAAAATTTGGCGGTCGTGAGTTCTCGGCAATTGCTAATTCAACGATAGTATCAAAAATTTCGACTAAAAGCTTAACAGCCGCAGTCACTGTTATGGTGCCTAATAGCTTAGGTCCGGGCGAGTTACTTCTTCACTATGGTACTAAAGAGCAGCAAGATCGTTGGCTGCCAAGTTTAGCTAATGGTACAGATGTTCCTTGTTTTGCATTAACGGGACCAGAGGCGGGCTCTGATGCTGGCAGCATTCCTGATTCGGGCGTGGTGTGTATGGGTGAGCACAATGGAGAGCAAGTAATGGGCCTGCGTTTAAATTGGTCAAAGCGTTACATTACACTTGCACCAGTGGCTACTGTACTCGGCTTAGCATTTAAAATGTATGACCCTGATACTTTATTAGGTGATAAGAAAGAGCTAGGCATTACATGTGCTCTAATACCAACCGATCATCCGGGTGTCGAAACGGGTGAGCGTCATTATCCGCTTAATATGGCCTTTATGAATGGTACCACTTACGGTAAAGATGTATTTATACCACTGGACTGGATCATTGGTGGGCAAGAGTGTGCAGGGCGTGGCTGGAGAATGCTTGTTGAGTGTTTAAGTGCAGGGCGTGGTATATCACTACCGGCATTAAGTGCAGCAACTGGACATTTAGCTTCAAAAATGACATCGGCATACGCCATGGTACGCCAGCAGTTTGGTGTATCAATAGGGCAGTTTGAAGGTGTGCAAGAGGCACTTGCACGTATTGGTGGTTTAACTTACACACTTGAGTCGTGCAGATTAATGACCGCAGGTGCGATTGATTTAAAATTAAGCCCGTCGGTTGTAACAGCGATTGCTAAATACCATATGACTGAAATGGGTCGTACGGTAATGAATGATGCAATGGATATTCATTCAGGTAAAGGAATTCAAGTAGGGCCTAATAACTATTTGGCACATGGCTATATGGGTATCCCAGTATCAATTACGGTTGAAGGCGCGAATATTTTAACGCGTAACTTAATGATATTTGGCCAAGGTGCAACACGCTGTCATCCATTTGTTTTAAAAGAAATGGAAGCCGCTGCAATGGAAGATGACGACGCAGCACTTGAACAATTTGATGGTTTATTAATGAACCATATAATATTTGCAGCAAGTAATGCAGGTATGGCATTTGTGCATGGCTTAACACGTAGTTATTTTGCTAAAGCGCCTGTAGGTGGTGAAACGGCTGTTTATTATAAGCAGCTGAGCAGAATGAGCCGAGGCTTAGCTATTTGCACAGACGTGGCTATGTTAATGCTTGGCGGTGAGCTTAAACGAAAAGAAATGATATCGGCACGTTTGGGTGATGTATTAAGTCATTTGTACTTAGCATCAACTGTTTTAAAACGTTATGAAGACGAAGGGCGCCAACAAGCTGATTTACCATTTGTAAAATATGCTATTGAGAACTCATTATTTGAAATTGGCCAAGCGTTTAATGGCTTCTTTAAAAACTTTTCAAATCCGGTTGTTAATTTTACCCTTAAACGTATCGTATTCCCGCTTGGAAACCATTACCACAGACCAAGTGATGAAATTGCACAAAGTATTTGTGAGCGTATGACTCAACCGGGTGTATTTAGAAACCGCTTAACGCATTTATGTTATGTAGATGAAAATGCAGGTACAGGGGTCATGGAAAGCGCATTTTTAGCTATGCATGATATGCAAGCGCAGTTTAAAGATCTAAAACAATGGCAGCGTAAGGGCAGTGTGCCTGCAACGCTTGATATTGAAGGTGCTATAAATTATGCGCTTGAAAATAAGTTATTAGAGCAAACTGATGCAGATGCAATGCATCACGCTAATAAGTTACGAAAGAAAGCCATCGCAGTTGATAATTTTCAACCAGGTGAGCTGTAGCGCAGTACTTTAAATACTAACTAAAGCGAAAAAGGCCTTACAAATGTAAGGCCTTTTTATGTTTAATTCATTTATTTTAACGAGCGTAAGGGTCGGCAACTATTTTATCTATGTACCATTTGCCCTTTTTACGAAGCATTTTTACACTGCGCATTTCGTCAATTTTATCACCATTTAAATAGCCGGTAAAAATAAGGTTTATTTTGGCGTTATCACCGTATTGTTCACGGATGCTCATATTGGTCATATCAACTTCAATGGTTACTTCATCATATTGCATATTTACTAAGTTACGGGAAAACTGTTTTGCAGTGCCGTAGGATTTCATGATGCGCGTAAGATTGGGTGTTGCCATGGTGCTGGCTTTTTGAAGGTCTTGTTGGTTATAAAGCGCATCAAAATAAGCGGTTGCTGTATCGCCAGGAGTGTCGCCAAGTGTTTTGGTATCGTCTCCACAGGCTGATAAAAATAAACAGATAACCAAACTTAATAAACTCGTGATTTTTTTCATATTAGTTATTATTAATTAGTTTTTTTAAAGTGTGTGGTTTATCTAGGAAGATGTAAAGGTATGGGGGGCAATAAATAGAAAATTGGATAATAAATAATAAAAAAGGATGCCTAAAGCATCCTTTTAAAAATCTTAAAATTACTTATTGTACTAACTCTTGCTCACTAAATTCTTCATCAAACATTGGGCTTGATAAGTAACGCTCAGTTGCACTAGGTAGGATAACAACAATATTTTTATCTGCGTTTTCAGGTTTTTCAGCAATTCGCTTAGCTGCAACAACCGCAGCACCTGACGAAATACCGACTAAAATACCTTCTTTTTTCATTAACTGATGCGCCATTGCAATTGCGTCTTCGTTAGATACAAGCTCGGCACCATCAATTAAGTCCATATCTAAGTTGCCAGGGATAAAGCCTGCACCAATACCTTGGATTTTATGAGGGCCAGGTTTAATTTCTTCACCGGCAAGCGTTTGGCTAATAACAGGAGAGTTAGTTGGCTCAACAGCAATAGACTTAACGTTTAAACCTTTTTCTGTTTTAAGGTAGCGGCTAACACCTGTAATAGTACCACCAGTACCTACACCTGCTACAAAAAAGTCTACTTTGCCGTCAAGCGCATCGTAAATTTCAGGGCCTGTTGTTTCAAAGTGAATTTTTGGGTTTGCAGGGTTTTCGAATTGTTGTAATAAAATATACTTATCAGGTGCTGTTGCTTGAATTTCTTTTGCTTTCTCAATTGCGCCATTCATACCTTTAGCACCGTCGGTAAGCACTAGATTTGCACCTAATGCTTTTAATAGCTTGCGACGTTCTAGGCTCATGGTGTTTGGCATAGTAAGTGTTAACTTGTAACCACGTGCTGCTGCAACAAATGCAAGTGCAATACCGGTGTTCCCCGATGTTGGTTCTATAAGTTCTTTACCTTCAACAAGCTGACCTGATTTTTCAGCTTCCCAAATCATCGATGCACCAATGCGGCATTTGATACTAAAGCTTGGATTACGAGATTCAACTTTAGCGTATACATTCCCACCTGTAACACGGTTAAGTTTTACCAGCGGTGTATTACCGATGCTTAGTGAGTTATCTTCAAAAATAGTAGACATAATGTTCCTTTGGATGCAATCTGATCAACGTGTTAATAGCCTTTGCTACTAACTATATAAACACACTTTACTGTGAGTTTAAAAAAACTAAAGTAAAGTTTGGCTATAACATATATCTATTGGGCTTATAACCAGCCGAAATAAAAATCAATTATTAACGGTGCTTTAGTTATTATAGGTGCGGGCTTAATTTGAAATTTAAAGAGTAAAAACTCGTTTAGTCAAAAAATGTTCGAAAGAGCATTGGATCAAGCTGTATTTGTTCGTTATTTGTGCATATGAATGTAACTTGAATAGTTTTATCACACAATGCGTCTAAAACATGATAAAAACACGTATCTAAATTCAATTAAGCAATCACAATGAAGTTAATCTTAAAATTAATTGCCGGTATTGTGGCCGGTATCTTAGTCGGACTGTATGTACCTATAACTGGTGTTGAACTTTTATTTACAGTAAAAGAGCTGATTGGTCAAATTATCTCCTTTACCATCCCTCTTATCATTTTATTTTTTATTGCATCGGGTATTGCTGGCCTACCAAAAGGGTCTGGTCACTTACTTGGTAAAACAGTAGGGTTTGCTTACAGCTCTACCATTATTGCAGGTACGCTTGCATTTTTATTAGTAAGTGCTGTTATACCTTTTTTAAGTGGTGGCATTACATTTGAAACAGAAGTTGCTACTGAAATAGGTAGTTTTATTGATTTAGAAATACCACCTCTGATGGGTGTAATGACCGCATTAGTGACTGCTTTTGTATTTGGTATAGGCATGAGCCAACTAGAACTTGATACGCTTAAAAAGGTGTCTGATCAGGGTCGTGATGTAGTGGACGGGTTATTATCGAAAGTAATTATTCCAGCTTTACCATTTTACATTGCTGGCGTATTTGCCGAAATGACGGTGGCAGGCACTGTGGTAGATACGTTGCAAACATTTGGTGTAGTACTAATTGCAGCGCTTGTTATGCATTGGTTATGGTTAAGCGTTTTATATATAGCGACAGGTATATTGTTAAAACGTAATCCAATCGAATTAGTTAAAAATATGCTACCAGCTTACTTTACAGCGTTAGGTACTATGTCAAGTGCAGCAACGATTCCAGTATCGCTTCAATCAAGTAAAGCAAATAACGTTAAAGAAGATGTAGCTAACTTTACAGTGCCACTTTGCGCGACTATTCACTTATCTGGCTCAACTATCACTATAGTAACCTGTGCAATGGCTGTTATGTTTTTATCGCCAAGCATGGAAGTTCCTTCATTAATGGGTATGCTACCGTTTATTATGATGTTAGGTGTAGTAATGATTGCAGCACCGGGTGCGCCAGGTGGTGCAGTCATGTCGGCGCTTGGTTTATTAACAAGCATGCTTGGGTTTAATGAAGGTGCTGTTGCATTAATGATTGCACTTTATTTAGCACAAGATAGCTTTGGTACTGCGTGTAATGTAACGGGTGATGGTATCATTGCGTTATGGGTTGACAGATTTAGCGAAAAATCGTCATCTTAAACTATTAGAGCGAGGCAATAATATTAATTATTGTTTCGCTTTATGTATGTTACTGTGGCAAATTAATTTAATTAAATTGCATGTTGTTAGGTAAGTGAGGATGTTCCATTGATTAATGTACTTTTAGTTGATGACCATGAACTTGTACGAACAGGAATCAAGCGTATTCTTGATGACGTACGAGGGTTTAAAGTAATTGGCGAAGCTAAAACTGGCGAAGAGGCTGTACAGTTTTGTCGTCAGCATGCGCCAAACATAGTATTAATGGATATGAATATGCCAGGCATGGGCGGATTAGAAGCGACTAAAAAGATTTGTCGTTACTGCCCAGATGTAAAAATTATTGTGCTTACTGTTAATTGTGAAGACCCGTTTCCGAGCAAGGTAATGCAAATTGGTGCACATGGCTTTTTAACTAAAGGTGCAGGTTCTGATGAAATGGTTCGTGCCATTCGTTGTGTTCATGCTGGTCAGCGTTACATTGCACCTGAAATTGCACAGCAGATAGCGCTTGCACAAGTGACAGGCCGCACAGATGAAAACCCTTTTCAGAGTTTATCTGAGCGCGAACTGCAAATTATGCTTATGATCACCAAAGGTGAAAAAGCACAAAATATAGCTGAACGCTTAAATCTAAGCTCTAAAACAGTAAATAGCTATCGTTACCGTATGTTTGAAAAGTTAAATGTAGGTGGTGATGTTGAGCTTACCCATTTAGCTATTCGTCATAAAATGATTGATATAGACGTTTCGTACTAACTATAATTTATGTCTGAATTCGATCACGTACATTTTCTCAAAACGCTATCAAGTGAGCCGGGCGTATACCGCATGCTTGATAGTGACAACCAAGTTATTTATGTTGGTAAAGCAAAGCATCTAAAAAAGCGTGTGAGCAGTTACTTTAGAAGTAACATTACCGATAGCAAAACACGCGTTTTAGTGAGTAATATTTGTAACATTGAAGTCACCCTCACCAATACTGAAACCGAAGCGCTGCTGCTAGAAAATAATCTAATAAAAAAATATCAGCCTCGGTACAACATATTATTACGCGACGATAAGTCGTACCCCTATATTTTACTCACTAGCCATAAACACCCTCGTTTAGCATTTCATCGTGGCAGTCGTAAAATTAAAGGTGAGTACTTTGGGCCTTTCCCAAGCGCAGGAGCGGTATCTGAAAGCTTGCGGTTAATGCAAAAAATATTTCCTGTTCGTCAATGTGAAGATGCTTATTACCGCGCAAGAAGTCGCCCGTGTCTGCAATATCAACTTAAACGTTGCTCAGCTCCATGTGTAAATAAAGTAACTGATGATGATTACAGTGAGCAAGTTGACTATGTTCGTAAATTTTTAACGGGTAAATCTCACGAAGTTATTGCTGATTTAATAAAAAAAATGGAAGCAGCCAGCCTGCAATTAAACTTTGAATTGGCGGCAAAAGTTCGCGACCAAATAATGCTACTTCGTAAAATGCAGGAGCAACAGTCTATTTCTGGTAACTTTGCAGAAATGGATGTTGTCGGTTTTGCGCATTTAAACGGGTTAAACGGCATTCATTTATTAATGATCCGCGATCATAAAGTACTGGGTAGTAAAACCTATTTTCCAAAAGTACCTAAAGATTCGAGTGAGCAAGAAATATTGACTTCATTTTTAGGACAGTACTATTTAGCGCCAGGAGCAACAGGGCGTATTGCAAAAGAAATCATATTACCGTTTGAAATAGAAGAGAGCGGGGCACTCGGCGAAGCGCTTACACAAATAAGTGAGCGCAAAGTAATCCTTAAAGTGGTCACTCGTGGTGAGCGTGCGCAATACTTACAACTGGCCAATAAAAATGCATTAAACAGTATTGCGGTTAAACAAAGTACCCAAGACTCTATTAATAAACGTTATGCACAATTAAAAGCAACACTGCGACTTGACGATATTACCCGAATGGAGTGTTTTGATATAAGCCACACCATGGGGGAGAACACCGTTGCAAGTTGTGTTGTATTTGACTCACAAGGCCCAAATACAAAAGAGTATAGGCGCTACAACGTAACAGGTATTACAGGTGGCGATGATTATGCTGCAATGGAATTTGCACTTAACAAGCGCTATAACAAGTTAGTAGACGAAGACAAAATTCCAGACGTTATCTTTATTGATGGCGGTAAGGGGCAGTTAGGACGCGCTGAGCAGTACTTTTCTAATTGGCCGCACACTAAAATGCCTTTATTAGTCGGTGTTGCAAAAGGAACGAGTCGTAAACCCGGTCTTGAAACACTATTGATTGACGGTGGACGCAAAACCATTCCGATGGATTCAGATGCGCCTGCGCTTCATTTGATTCAGCATATACGTGATGAGTCTCACCGTTTTGCTATTGCAGGGCATCGTAATAAACGACAAAAACAACGTACACAATCACTACTAGAAGAAATAAATGGAGTAGGTTCTAAGCGTCGCCAAACATTATTAAAATATTTAGGGGGCATGCAGGGTGTAAAAGCTGCTAATATAGAACAGTTAAAGAAAGTTCCTGGGATCAGCCCTGACATGGCTGAGAAGATATTTAACCATTTGCATGATAAGGGCTAGCCCTACATGCGAATATAGCAAAAAAGACATATCCAAGTAGTTATGTGGAATATTCCAAACACACTCACAACATTTAGACTTTTTCTTATCCCCGTTTTTTTGGTGATATTTTATTTGCCTTATAGCTGGGCTTTTTTTGCTGCCGCCTTTATTTTTTGGCTTGCATCGATCACCGATATATTAGACGGTTATTTGGCAAGAAAGCTTGAGCAATCAACTCCTTTTGGTGCTTTTTTAGATCCTGTTGCTGACAAAGTAATGGTATGTGCTGCACTTGTAGCGTTATCTGATCAGTACCAGTCAATGTATATGACAATACCTGCTCTTATTATAATAAGCCGTGAAATTATCATATCTGCACTTCGTGAATGGATGGCAGAGCAGGGTAAGCGTGGTAATGTAGCTGTATCAAATATGGGTAAAATAAAGACGGCTGCACAAATGTTAGCCATTATCGGTTTGATTTGGCAATATGATACGTGGATGAACTATTTAAGTTTTGGACTACTGTACATTGCGACCTTTTTAACCTTGAGTTCTATGATGCAATATTTACGTGCAGCATGGGGTGAATTGACTAAAAATTAACTCTAAATGTATAATAACGCACCGTTTTAGATAAAAAACAAGCAAACAGTTCAAAACTAGCATTTTTTGTATTGACGCGTTTAATAATCTCTGTAGAATGCGTCCGTGTTGAGAGGGCATAGCCCCCGAGATAAACAAAACGGTAATTAATCAGTTACCTGAATGTTCACATAAATCATCATGTGTTAATTCAAATAACTGATAAATAAAATGCGGTACTAGCTCAGTTGGTAGAGCGCGACCTTGCCAAGGTCGAGGTCACGAGTTCGAGCCTCGTGTACCGC
>NZ_JADYXN010000318.1:0-534 GCF_015864285.1 Pseudoalteromonas sp. NZS100_1 | reverse complement strand
CTGCTGCGAGATGGTGCGCGATCGCCCGCATAGCATCTGGATTACCGACCAGCAGTCGCTGCAACATCTTTCGCGCGCCCGACAATTCTTCGCGACCGTCCAGGCGAAGGTGCGGCGGGTAGCCTTCATCCTGGGCAAGCTGCTGGAAAGTGGGCTCGCGAAAAAACTGCGTCTGACTGAGGGAAATGCCGCCTTCGATCACGTTGACGTCGCACAGGCATGCTCGCCATTCACAAAGCCACACGTCCAGGATTTGCGCCAGCTGCAGCTCACCGTCAGGCTTAGTGCCGCCCACTGACACTCCGCTACCTTCAATTCGCCCCATCATAGCGCACCTCCCAGCGTTTCGGCCGCGCGGCGCTGTTCATCCATCAGGATACCCAGCAGCGTCATCGCTTGCCGGAGACCTGTTGCGGTGTGGCGATCTGGATTGATCAGCGGGGCGATTGTCTCCGCCAGCTGATCGGCATTGATGAGATGCGCAGCAGCCTGGTCGACCGCTATGGCCGGGTACTGATCTCGGCAGTCCGGAAT
>NZ_JADYXN010000317.1:0-535 GCF_015864285.1 Pseudoalteromonas sp. NZS100_1 | reverse complement strand
GTCGGATTCGATGAGACGGTTGATCGTCCGGTCGAGCCAGTCTATCGCTTCCGCAGGCTTTGGCGGCGGCGGCTCGTCAGGCAGAAAGCGGCAGCTTTCTTCCCAATGGCGAATGATCTGGTCGAAAAATTCATCCCGATCCTTGAAATTGTGATAGAATCCGCCCCGCGTCACGCCGAGCCGATTGGCTAGGCGATCGACCTTCAGGCCGGTGATGCCTTCGTCGACTAGCATGCGCTGTGCGGCCTCGATCCAGTCTTGGACGGTGTTCTTGGGTGTGCGTCCAACCATATCTGTTCGGATCCTGCTTGCCGGTGGCGACCTCGAACCGGCCACCTACATTCGCTCATGTCACACTTTTCTCGAACCATAAAGTAGGCATGCATTATTGTATATCTGGCAGTTTTCCGTTTGCCGAAACTGAGGCCGCGACCGAATCCATCGGCTATTTTGAAGCGCCTTGCAGCCATGGATGCGGGCCGCTGGAGCGCTTACCCGACTGGCGACTTAAGAGCGACAGAAAAGAGCTTTATGA
>NZ_JADYXN010000316.1:0-535 GCF_015864285.1 Pseudoalteromonas sp. NZS100_1 | reverse complement strand
ATAAACTATTTCAAAAAATAACAGCGAAAGCCCCCCATGCTTTCGCCAATAAAGATTGGCAAGCAATAAATGATATTAGCCGATTACGTATTAGCTATTACGATAATCGCGTTAACGAAACTACACAAGCCTTACAAAAAGCACAATCGACCGATGAGCTAAATGAAGCTCTATGGCTTGAAGTAAAAAAAATATACCAACACTTTTTATGTTTTCATCCTCAGGCTGAACTTGCAGAAACCTTTTATAACTCCGTATTTTGTCGTCTGTATCATAGACGCTACTTTCATAATGACTTTATATTTGTACAAGCCACATTAAAAGATGACCCACCGGTACCAGTTGAAGCAGAATATAGAAGTTATTTTCCGGTAGTCGATGGTTTAAAACCAACAATAAAACAAATTATCAATCACTTTGATTTTAAAGCTTCATTTGTCGATTTAGAGAGAGATATTCGCCTGCTCGTTAAGGCATTTTATAAGCAAGCACCCGATACACATCATCAACCATGGCAAATGCGATTTGATATACT
>NZ_JADYXN010000315.1:0-535 GCF_015864285.1 Pseudoalteromonas sp. NZS100_1 | reverse complement strand
AGTTTTCGACGTCGGTGGTGATGGTGAGCTGGCCGCCGGGCTGAATGCCCTGGATCAGCACGGGCTCGAGCATAGCGCGTGCGGCGTAAATCGCGGCTGTGTAACCCGCCGGTCCCGAACCGATGATGACAACCTTGGCATGAATGGGAGCGGCCATAATCCGACCCTTAGGAGTTTGTTGCATGGATTGACCAGCGAAGAGGCGGGAAATGCCCGCAAAGGCATCGCTGCGCTGTTAAAAGTGCATGTTCCGAATGTAGGCCATCCTGCGAGCTATGCAAGATATGCAACCCCTATCATGAAATTTTCCCCAGCTAGCCATGAGAAGCATGCTGGCGAAATAAAATTGCGCGAAGCCGTGCCGCTGGCTAGAACAGTTTTGGAAAAAGGCCGCAAGTATCCGGCCGCCAGGGGATCCAGGGGATTAGGTATCCGTGTCAAAAAGCCTCGACGAAATCGACCTGAAAATACTCAATGAGATTCAGGCTGATGGCCGAATCACCAATGTCGAACTGGCCAAGCGGGTCGGCATCTC
>NZ_JADYXN010000314.1:0-536 GCF_015864285.1 Pseudoalteromonas sp. NZS100_1 | reverse complement strand
GGAAAGGTGAAACAACTGTACATCAGGCGCACAGAACACGTTTACAATTACAGATCACGAGATGACTACACTCCGGTCACGCCCTCCTCCGCGTCTCGTGGCGACACTCTTGAGAAGAAACAAATGAATGGCTGTTGAAGTGATTTAGGGCGTGGGTGCAAAGAGCGCAACGGTGGCACAAGCCGCCGAGCAAGTCCCAAGGCCCGTGTTGCAACCGAGGATCACGAGAGGCGTAGCAGGCGCCGCCACCACTGTGCCGAATGTGAACCCTGCGGCGGCATAGCAAGATACGGCGAGCGCGTTGCAGCCGGTTTGGCAAATGCCATAGGCGATGGGGCCTCCTTTGACGCCTTGTGTGGCAGAGAGGGCGAACATGAGAGAGGCGAGTATGGAGAGACGCATGTCTTTGATTGTGAGGGGGGTGGTGAGTTAAGGTTGATGAGTATCTTCGGGTACAAAGCGGCTCAGACAGAAACAATGTATATGCTATTGGCGATATCGCTGTATATCCTCAACAAAGCGGAGGTCACACTCGC
>NZ_JADYXN010000313.1:266-536 GCF_015864285.1 Pseudoalteromonas sp. NZS100_1 | reverse complement strand
ATCAGCGTGTTATAGGCGTCGACAAATTCCTGCAGCAGATCCTTCATCGTCGCGGTCGGCTGCGTCATGGTCAGGTTGACCGTGCTGTTGACGTCCGCCGCGCTCAGTTCGATCCGCAGATAGGGGATCGCATCGTCGATGGTGTTGCTGGCATATTCATAGTCGGTGCCGTCGAGCGTGATCTTCGCATTGGCCGGGTTCGACGTCGAGGTCATCGCACTGCTGTTGAGGCCGGCGAGAACGCTGGTCGAGCTGTCAGCCGTGCTGGTG
>NZ_JADYXN010000313.1:0-256 GCF_015864285.1 Pseudoalteromonas sp. NZS100_1 | reverse complement strand
TTGGCCGCGCCAGTTTCGCCCTTGAACACCAGCCGCGTGCCCTGTGCATCGGTGACGACGCTCGCGGTCACGCCGATGTCGGCGGCGTTGATCGCCGAAGCCAGGCCGGAGAAACTGTTATTGCTCGAATCGACGGTGATCGTCGCGGTCTTGCCGCCCGCCGTCGTGATGGTGAGCGATCCCGTGCCGACCGCCGTGCTGCTAGTGGCACCGCTGGTCGCGGCCGAGGCGAAGATGCGGGCGGTCGCCAGCGACT
>NZ_JADYXN010000312.1:0-537 GCF_015864285.1 Pseudoalteromonas sp. NZS100_1 | reverse complement strand
ATCGTCGACGCGCGCCTGTTCGACGTCTTCACCGGCCCCGGCGTGGATGAAGGCCACAAGTCGCTGGCGGTGGAGATCACGCTGCAGCCGGGCGAGAAGAGCTTCGCCCAGGAAGAGCTGGACGCGATCAGCGCGGCGGTGGTCAAGGCCGCCCAGAAGCTGGGCGCGAGCCTGCGCGGCTAAGACAGGAAAGGCCGGCGATGGACGGGAAGGCTGAACGATTTCAGGCCCGCCTCGCCGGCCTCTTCTACATCGGCACCATTGGCTGCGGCATGTTTGCCGAAGCGGTGGTGCGCGCGGCCCTGATCGTGCCGGGCAACGGGCGCGAGACGATGCGCAACATCGCCGACTATCCCTGGCTCTACCGGGCCGGCGGGGCGAGCGATGTCGCCATGCTCTGCTGCTATCTGGCGGTCACCGCCCTGCTCTATGGCCTGTTCGCGCCGACCGGGCGGGTGATGGCCCGCATAGCCGCCCTGTTCAGCCTGACCGGCATCGCCGTGCTGGCGGGCAACAGCCTGCTCCATCTGCTGCCGC
>NZ_JADYXN010000311.1:0-537 GCF_015864285.1 Pseudoalteromonas sp. NZS100_1 | reverse complement strand
GCGCATGATCTGGACTGTCTCGGCTTTGGCGGGGCGGACTGGACCCGCACCGATGCGCCAGATGACCAGCACATCCACGACGTGGTGATCGTCGGCGGCGGGCAGAGCGGGCTGGGCGCGGCCTTCGGCCTGCTGCGCGAACGGATTTCCAACATCCTTGGGCTCGACGAAAATCCGGCGGGGCAGGAAGGGCCGTGGGACAGCTATGCGCGGATGATGACGCTGCGCACGCCCAAGCATCTGACCGCCATCGACTATGGCATCCCCGCGCTCACCTTCCGCGCTTATTGGGAGGCGATGCACGGGCCGCAGGGCTGGGCCGCCATTGACAAGATCCCCCGGCGCGACTGGATGGACTATCTGCGCTGGTATCGCCGCGTGCTGCGCCTGCCGGTGCGCAACGACAGCCGGGTCACGCTGGTGGAACCGGTGCGGCGCGGCCTGTTCCGCCTGTCGCTGGCCGATGGCGAAACGCTGCTGGCGCGCAAGGTCGTCATGGCCACCGGCATACAGGGCGGCGGCCAGTGGCAGATGCCC
>NZ_JADYXN010000310.1:0-537 GCF_015864285.1 Pseudoalteromonas sp. NZS100_1 | reverse complement strand
GCGCTGGCAGGTTTCGCTCATGCGGCAGCGTGGCGGTGATCCTTTTACCTGGTTGCTGGAGGGGTGTGATGCGCAGGGTCGCGTCGCTGTACCTGCCGAGCCTCGCCGTCGACCGGCTCCGCCGCGAAGAGGCGAGGCGCGGCAGGCAGCCTGAACGGAATTCCGGATCGCCATTGGCAGTCCCGCCGCTGGAAAGCGACGACGGGTCGTCCTGCTCCTGTCCGCGTGGGGGCGGGTGGAGGCCAGGTGCGCGTTGGGCGCAGTCGCAAGGTGCAGGCGCAGCGATGCAGATGCGCGCTCAGCAGATTGAAAGCCTCCCGGTCCATCAGCGTCCTAGCGCTCGCGAGCTTGGTCGGCGCTCAGAAGTTGCCGACAATCCGTTTCGCGCCATGTCCTCTCCTACAAAGGCCAAGCCGGTTGCCAGCGGGGTAGAGCAGATGTTCCCGCCAATGGTGACGACCATTGCTCAGAAGCAGCGGATGATCCTTGCGGCTGTGGATGATGCTGCAGCCGCTGCCGGTCTGCACCCTGGGATGG
>NZ_JADYXN010000309.1:0-538 GCF_015864285.1 Pseudoalteromonas sp. NZS100_1 | reverse complement strand
ATCCCGACGGCTATTTCCCCTATGCGCTGACCGGCGCGCTGTTGATGGCGGGTGCGGTGCTGACCTCCGCCGCGGGGCAGCACAGCCGCATCGCGGTATCGAACGTCGCCGATACGAAACCCGCGATGACGCTGCGCCAGGTCCTCGGCGAGATGCGCGACACGCTATCGAACCGCGCCTTCCTGTGGCTGATCTTCGCCGCGCTGTTCGGCTTCGTGAATCAGGGCATCACCTTTTCGATGAACAATTACCTGCTCGGTTTCTTCTGGCAGTTCACGCAGGGCGAGATGGTCGCCTATGTCTTCCTGCTGTTCGCCTCGATGATCGCGGCTTTCATACTCGTCGCCCCCGTGTCGGCGCGGCTCGGCAAGCGCGACGGCGCGATTTTCGCGGGCGCGATCTCGCTGCTCGTCAACAGCGGCATCTATTTCGCGTGGATCCAGGGGTTTTTCCCCGGCCTGCCGGGCAAGCCGAGCGTCGCAGCGATGTTCGCGCTCGTGTTCGTCTCCAACAGCTTCTCGATCATCCTGATGATCCT
>NZ_JADYXN010000031.1:0-52300 GCF_015864285.1 Pseudoalteromonas sp. NZS100_1 | reverse complement strand
TGGGTGATTAGCTCAGTTGGGAGAGCATCGCCCTTACAAGGCGAGGGTCACTGGTTCAAGTCCAGTATCACCCACCAAATTACATCAAGCGGTTTATTGATAATAAAGAATTAAATAACAAGCATACCTATTATATGTGGGTGATTAGCTCAGTTGGGAGAGCATCGCCCTTACAAGGCGAGGGTCACTGGTTCAAGTCCAGTATCACCCACCACATATAAATACCATCAGACAACCTCTCTAGTAATAACTCTTTCTTCGCATATTAAATACATTTAAGAACTTCATAAGAACTCAATATATAATACCAATCTGCTTATATATGGGGTCTATTTAACGTTAAGAAAATTACGCTAGAACTAGGCAAAAGTTTTTGTATCTAGTTGTTCTAAATAAAAAATTTTTAACGACGTTATAGTGCAATTTAATTCGTTAAATTGATCAAAGATTTATGCAGGTTGGTATAAGTCGTATGTAATTAAGTCACTGGTATCAAGCCAAGTAATCACCCACCACATATAAATACCATCAGATAACTCTTTAAATGACAACTTCTCTAGTAATAACTTTTTTCCCATATTGAATACGTTTAACTCCTCTTTTTACCTTAAATACATTTCATATTTTTATTAAAATCTAAATTTCCATATCAAAGCACTCATCAAATATAGCGTTATCAATTTTACTTATTTAGTTTTTAATTATGTTATTCGGCTCAGTACCTTCGTAGTTAGATAAACGTATTAGGCAAAGTTAACTACCTAATAAATACAGCTATCATTTAAATTCCCTTGTAAGGAGTTAAACTGTTGATTATAGTCTGTGTTAAATACAATCACGCTTAAGCCAATGCCAACTAAGATCTATTCAAAAGCCAAAATACTTATAGTAGAGGAGCAGCCACTTGCTCAAAGCTATATGAAACAATCGTTAGAAAGGCTTGGCTTTCGGCAGTTGCGCTTTGCTGATCATGCAAATTCTGCAAAAGAGCAGTGTTTAAGTGAAGAATTTGATCTAATCGTTTGCTCATTCAACTTAAATAAACACCAAGATGGCTACCAGCTTTATGAAGAGCTACGTGTAAAGCAACTCATAAAAAGCTCGACTGGCTTTATTTTTATCTCAGCAGAAACAAGTGGCTCACTCGTTCATAGTGTTCTTGAGCTGCAACCTGATGACTTTTTAGTTAAACCTTTTACAGTACAAGAGCTTAAAATACGCATTGAACGAATCCTAAAGCGTAAACACGACTTACAAACAGTGTATTCATTAATTGATGATGGTAACGATTCAAAAGCTATTAAGTTTATTGATACCGCTCTGGATAAAAAAAATAATAATTACAGCCCTATCCTACTTCGCTTAAAAGGTGATGCCTTACTTCGCTTAAAGCGCGCTCAAGATGCGAAAGACTTTTTTAAGTCTGTTCTCGACATTCAAAAATT
Source organism: Pseudoalteromonas sp. NZS100_1 (assembly GCF_015864285.1). Taxonomy (NCBI): domain Bacteria; kingdom Pseudomonadati; phylum Pseudomonadota; class Gammaproteobacteria; order Alteromonadales; family Pseudoalteromonadaceae; genus Pseudoalteromonas; species Pseudoalteromonas sp. NZS100_1. Next base: position 50,855 of record NZ_JADYXN010000031.1, on the reverse strand, counting down.
TGCTTGGGCAAAAGTAGGCTTAGTAGAAGCACTTATAGCGAATAACGAACATATTTTGGCGCAGCGAATGCTCAAAACAATGTTAGAGCGCCAAGAAACTCGTTTAGTAGCCCTTGATTTGTTGGGCAGATTAGAAATAAAGCTAAATCAATTTGAGCTAGCACAAAGCTTTTTAAGCCAAGCTGCAGAAATTGCACCGCGAAATATCACACGCCAAAAATCGCTAAGTAATGTGTCGCTAATTAATCACGACTACGAAAAAAGCTATTTAACTCAAAAAGATATAGCCACCTTTGCAAAACACTCAATACACGACCACCCCGATGTATATTTGAATGCAGCACGTGCAGGTATCGACTTTGCGCTAACGACGGATCAAACCGATCAAATACAGCGAATTTCAAGGCAAACTAATCAGTACATTAATGATTTAAAAAAACAGTTTCCTAATAATGCGAATCAAGCTCAAATTGATGTACTTAATGCACGACTCCATTACTTAAAAGACGAGCATCAAAAAGCGAAAAAGCTAATTGAACAACTTGATGATGACGATACTCATATCCGATCGGTTGATGGCGCACTTGATAAAGCAAAAGCATTTCATGAACTGGGGTTTCATCAAAAGGCGCAAACCTTATTCACACAAATAATTAGCCACTGTGAAAGACATCCCGCAGTTAGCGACACAACTTACTTACGTTATATTCAGCAGCAACAAAGTGAGCGACGCGATATTAAAATGGGTCCAAAAGAGCTTAACAACCATGCCGTTAGTCAATTTAATAAAGGCCAATTAAATACTGCGTTGGAAGCTTTTACACAAGCGTTTAGAGTCATGCCTCGTAATCAAAGTATCGCACTTAATTTATTACAGTGCCTATTTGATTCAACTAAGCAATCTGGCAGCTCATTTAATATGGATCTTGCTAGAAGGTGCTACGCCCTTCTTGATAAAACTAAATTACAAGCAGATCAGACGCAGCGTTTAGATAAGATTTTGCACATAGCAAAAGAAATTAATTTAGATATTCAAAGCGCTAGTAAATAAAATATTAGAGCTTTTTCATTGATGCGGCATTAACGCAATAACGTAAACCCGTTGGTAATGGACCATCTGGAAAAATATGACCTAAGTGCGAATCGCACACGTTACAAACCACCTCTATGCGCTCCATACCATGACTTGTATCGCTTACATAGCCAATCGCTTCAATTGTCGCAGGTTGCGTAAATGACGGCCAACCAGTACCACTATCAAACTTCTCATCAGCATCAAACAATAGATTATCACAACAAATACACACATACTTGCCAGGTTCGAGTAATGTACAACTACCCGAGCTACCTGGGCGCTCTGTTCCCTTTTTACGTGTTACGTAATATTCATCTTCTGATAGTTGCATCCGCCACTGCTCGTCAGTTTTGACTACTTTTTTACTTGGGGTAGGATTGCCATTGGTGGCAAAGTTAATAACATCATTCCACTTCAACATAATAGCCTCATTGAATAGTTGATTAGCTATACTTTATAAAGTCATAAAAAGTACGGCTAATTATTACGTTATTTAATACACTAAAGATCAGCTAAGGAGTGTTGACAGTTTAAGACTAAAACTCGTTCAATCTTAAAGGTAATTTTCTTAGCTAAAGGTAATATTTTGTTTTTCTGAGTCGGTAAGTATTCGTTTAATAAAACTATCTAGCTCTGCTTTTTTTACAGGTAAACTAACACTCATTTGGCGCTCGTTATTACTGTAAATTATTAGCTCATCATCCTTTGTCGTTATACGTTCAATACTCTCAATAACTAACCAATCTGGACCATGCTTTTTATCAAAAAATCCCATCAAACTAAAAAGTAATAAGTGCTGGGCGTCTCGCTGAATAAAATCCTCTAACCTGTTTCTTGATTTAAATAAAGGCGTTAACCTATAAACGCTTGAGCAAAAAACAAATACCCATAACCCAAATAACGCTTTAAACCACATAAACTCTAAAAGCTCAGTGCTAATCATTAAAATAATAAGCACAAAGCCTATTATCGATATAGCTATCGCTATTTTTTTATTTACGGCGTCCACAACTAATCCCTTTTAAGTCGCTTTTTTTCTTCTGATGCCTTTTCTGTCGGCTCAGGCCAATCATTAAAGAAAACAGTTAAATAGCGGCTTTTCACCAAATACCATAATACCCATAAAACAATCATCATTTGTACTGCTAAAAATGATGAAAATCGATAATGGCTATGCGCTGCTTGAACACTTAACCATGTTAAATCAACAACTGCACATAAAATAAGAGGCCAGCGCATATGTCGCCATATTCTTGCTAACCTGTTGCTTGCACTGTGTGAATCTCGTGGTCTGCGTAAACAAAATAAAATAGTCGGTATTATTGCAATACTTCCAATCGTTATTGCGATAAAAAAATCATTTTTATTTTTAAAAAATAACGACATTAAATCTAGTTCAGGCCTGCGGCTTAAAGCCGCAATAACCCAAATAAAATAACTGCGTAATAGCACAAGCACACTTAAATGAAATGCAATAGGCGTACGGTAACTTCCGTACTTATCCCAGTATTCTGGCCCATATCGGCTCATTGTCATTTTCCTAACCGTTATGCTTTATAAGCAACTCAATTAATTCATCTTCAGTTAGTATGTCTATGCCTAGGTCTTGTGCTTTTGTTAGTTTTGAACCTGCTTTTTCACCCGCCACTAACGCATCTGTTTTAGCCGATACGCTACCAGACACCTTGGCACCAAGTTGTTGTAATCGTGCTTTTGCATCATTGCGATTAAGTGTATTAAGCGTACCTGTAAGTACATATGTAAGCCCAGCGAGCGGCTGTTCTTCCTCAGAAGGTGCGCTCAACGCTGGCCAGTTTACACCTTGATCTATCAGCGCATTAACAACTGCTAAATTATGCTCTTCATCAAAAAAGCCACGAACATGAGCAGCGACTATTTCGCCTACATCACTTACTTGCGTTAAACTATCAATGCTGGCATTTATTACATTTTCAAGGGTTAGAAAGTGATTAGCTAAATTTTGTGCTGTCGCCTCCCCGGCTTCTCGAATACCTAATGAATATAAAAACTTAGCAAGCGTAGTGCCTTTAGCCTCTTCAAGTGCTGTTACTAAGTTTTTAGCTGACTTAGGTCCCATACGTTCAAGTGACTCAAAATGCCCCTGTTTTAAAATAAACAAATCAGCAGGCGTTTTTATAAGTTCTCTATCGACTAACTGATCAACAATCTTATCGCCAAGACCATCTATATCCAGCGCTTTGCGCGAAGCAAAGTGCTTAATAGCTTGCTTACGCTGTGCAGGACATACAAGTCCACCCGTACAACGGGCTACAGCTTCGCCTTCAACCTTTTCAACATGAGAATCACAGATTGGGCAAGTCGTCGGGAATTCGATATCTCTGGCATCATCAGGTCTGCGTTCAAGTACAACTTGAGTTATTTGTGGGATTACGTCTCCAGCACGGCGAATAATAACTGTATCGCCTACTTTTACGCCTAAACGTGCAACTTCATCACTGTTATGAAGCGTTGCATTTGATACGGTAACGCCACCCACAAAAACAGGCTTTAAACGTGCAACAGGTGTAATGGCGCCAGTACGACCGACTTGAAAATCAACATCAAGTAGTTGGGTTATTTCCTCTTGCGCCGGAAACTTATACGCAATAGCCCAACGAGGAGCACGTGCCACAAAGCCTAAACGCTCTTGTAAGGTCTTTTTATTTATTTTTATTACTACGCCATCAATTTCATATTTAAGCTCACCACGGCGCGTTAAAATATCGCTGTAGTACTCGAGCGCGGCTTTTGGACCTTCAACTAATTTTGTTTCTGGGCACAAAGGTAGCCCCCAATCAGTCAGCTTTTCTAATTGCTGATAGTGATCCTCAGGAATGCTGCCATCAGCAACAAGCCCGGTGCTGTACGCATAAAACATGAGTGGGCGTTTAGCGGTAATTTTAGAGTCGAGTTGACGCAAACTCCCCGCGGCTGCATTACGCGGGTTAACAAATACTTTTTCACCGCGTTTTTGCGCTTCAGTATTCAATTTATCAAAGCCAGCGCTGTCCATAAATACTTCGCCGCGAACTTCAAGCTCTTTTGGGTAATCACCACGGAGCTTGAGCGGTACATTACGAATGGTTTTAACATTTTGAGTAATGTTTTCACCGGTAAAACCATCACCTCGAGTAGCCGCTTGTACAAGCACACCATCGCGATAAATAATTGATACAGCTAAACCATCAAGTTTTGGTTCACAACAAAAAGTAAGCTCATCAGTACTCATTAAACGCTCTTTTATACGGCGATTAAACGCAGTGAATTCTTCTTCACTAAAGGCATTATCAAGTGAGAGCATGGGTACTTGGTGCGCTACTTGTTCAAATTTACTAAGTGCTGCACCGCCTACTTTTTGTGTAGGTGAGTCGGCGGTTAAAAATTCAGGATGCTCGGTTTCAAGTGCGCTTAGTTCGCGTAATAACCTATCGTATTCAGAATCAGGAATACTGGGGGTGTCGAGCACATAATAATTATAATTGTGTTGCTCTAATGTAGTACGAAGATGATTAACTTGCTCACTAATGCTGCTAGACATTTAAACCTCAATAAACATAAAAAAAGCCACTTTGACGATTCACCGTCCAGTGGCTTATAAAAATATAATGTATGCGTTATTTACGCTGAAAAAGAACGAACCTGCTCAACATATTGTCTTACGCGATCTACGGTCATTTCATTTCGCTCAGCATCTAAAATTTGCGCACCAAATTCATCCGCTAACTTTTTAGCTGCGCTGTGCAACATATTAAATGCAGCTAGACCATCGCCGTCGCACGGTAACGTCATAAATAAGCTTACCCCTGCGGTACTAAACTGTTCCATATTATCAATATCAAACGTACCTGGGTTGTACATATTTACTAATCTAAATAAAACAGGGCCTTGACCAGCCGGATCTAAGTGGCGATTAAAAAAGCCTTCCTCAGAATATTTAAAACCTAAAGTGTTAACTGCTGGCAATAATTTACTGCCCTGCATACTAAGCTCTTCCGGCATTTGAATATGTACAATAACAAAGTCAGACATTTGGGCAGGTGCTTCTTCCGCGCTTTGCTCTTTTGCTTCTAGGTCATCAACTATTTCTAGGTCATCTTCAATCGGCACTTCTGGAACGCTTGTATCTATTTGCGGCTCATTTGCATCAAAGTTAAGCTCACCAAACTGTGGCTCATCACGTTCGTTTTGCATTAGCTCTTTTGGTTCAGCCTCAGTTCGAAACGGTTTAGATGAAGCTGATGCGCTTTCTTGTAATGGTTCAACCCGCTCGTTATCAGATACTTCTGGGCGGTCTTTTTTTCTCACAGACCACAATCCATGTATTAATAAACCACCAATGACAACTACACTGATAATGATTAAAACCCATCTTAATTGTTCGGCCATCCCCTCACCTTTTATTATTTGATATGCCTAAAACCTGTATATTAATTAAAAATAATACACTTGTTATAAAAATTTATGCATGTGCAAGTTGCACAGCCTGCTCTATATCTACAGCAACCATACGCGATACGCCAGGTTCTGCCATAGTAACACCTGTTAATCTACCAGCCATTTCCATCGCAATTTTATTATGACTAATATAAATAAACTGCACTGATTGTGACATTTCTTCAACCAAACGGCAAAAACGCACAACGTTGGCATCATCTAATGGTGCATCTACTTCGTCCAGCATACAGAAAGGAGCTGGATTGAGCCTGAATATAGAAAACACTAATGATAATGCGGTCAGCGCTTTTTCTCCACCACTTAACAAATGAATTGTTGAATTTTTCTTACCCGGTGGTCGTGCCATTATACTAACACCACTTTCGAGTAAATCGTCACTGGTTAATTCTAAATACGCACTACCACCACCAAAAACTTTAGGAAATAGCTCTGCAAAGTCTTCGTTAACTTGATCGAACGTCGCTTTAAAGCGTATTTTGGTCTCACTATCAATTTTACGAATTGCACCTTCAAGGGTACTTAACGCTTTTGTTAAATCATCTAATTGATTATCAAGATAATCACTACGAGCTTTAGCTAAATCAAATTCTTCAATTGCCGCTAAGTTTACTGCACCTAATTTATCTAACTGATTAGTAAATCCGGTTAACTGATTTTGCGCTGCACTTAAATTCAATGAATCAGGTAATTCATCAAGTATTGCTTTTAAGCTTTGCTTTAGCTCTTCTAATGGCTCGAGCGCAACTTGCGCTTTTATTAGTAAGCTTTGCTCTTCAATTGTTAGCTTTTGATGCTGCTCTTGCAAGCCCACCAGCTCACCTTGTGAGTTTTTAAGACTTGCTTGCTTGCTATTTAAACTTTCTTTAGCGTGAGCTAATTCTTTTTGTAGCAATACCAGTGCCTGCTCGCCTTTTTGATGCTGCGCTAAAAACTGCGTTATTTTATCGCCCAGTTCTTGCTCTGGGATCAGCAGCTCTTCTATTTCATTGAGTAATTCTTGCGCACCTTCAGATGCACTAACGTGCTCTTGCTCTGCATGGCTCAATTTGGTTTGGCTTAACTGCCATTCACTGCGTGCCTTTTGCTCTGAGAGCGTTGCCTTATGCGCTTGCGTTTTATATTGCTCAAGCATGCTTAATGCTTCGCTATAACTTTTATCACTTTGTGAGCGCAGGCTATTTGCAGCGTCTACCTCATCCGCTAAGTTAAGTTGCTGCTCATTTAACACTTCAAATTGCTCTGTTTGCTCATCAAGCACTTTATTTAATTGCAAAAGCGCAGTGGTTAATTGCTGTTTTTGTTGCTGTAACTTTTCTAGTTGCAGCTTAAAGTGCGCTACTTGCTGTTTGAGCATATCGCTTCGCGTACTCCCTACTGCTATATTTTGCGCAAGCTCATGTATGGCTTCTTTTAGCTCGCTTTGCTCGTTAATTAACTTTATTTGATCAGCTGTATGTTCATCACGAGTGTGTGTTACTTGTTTTAGCTCATCCTCGGCATTGGTTAACTGCTGAGCTTTATCCTGCAATTGCTTATGTTTTAAAAGTAATGAGTTTTCTGCATTTCGATCGGCACTTACATGCCAGTTACGACCATATAAAGCACCGTTTTTATCCATAACGGCTGTATAATAAGCATCTTTTAAGAGCGTTAGATCACCGCTCTCGCTATAAGCAATGCGCGTTAAATGATCTGGGTACACGCCGCTTGTTATGAATGCAGCTAAGCTATTTTCAGCAATGTGCTTACCACTAATTGGCCACACACTATTATCAGCTTGCTGCTGACTTACATTTAAGTTCTCTAGCGATTTAAGTGCTTGCTCTATTAAGGGCTCAAAGCCTTCTTTAACACTTAGCTGATTAAACAAACCATTAGTACTTTCACTTTCTTCATCAAGCCCTAATGTACTTTTAAGCCCTGTTATACTAGCTTTTAACTCGTTTATTGTTTGAGTAAGCGTCGAATATTGCTTTTGTGAGTTATTAACACGCTCATTTTGCACTTCAAGCTTAGCACTGCACTGCGTGTGCGCTGTTTGTTTAGCAGCAAGTTCTTGGGTTAATGTTTGTGTTTGCTGTGTTTGCTGCGTTAATTGTTGTTCTACATCGCTACTTTGTAAGTCAGTAAGCTGCGTATTTAACTGATCAATTTGCTCGTTAACGTGGCTTATTTGCTGCTGAGTTTGTTTAATGTGACTGCTATGCAGTTGCGCATTATTATTAAGTTGTTGCTGTTGCTCACACAAAGTTTGCCAGTGTGTATTGTGGCGCTGCTTCAGTGCTAATAATTCCTCAAGCTCATGCGTTAACTTCCTAACTTGCTCTTCGCACATTAACGCGTTTTCACTTGCCTCTTGCAGGGCTTCATTTAGTTGCTCGCACACAATTTGCTGCTGCGTTTTAACTTCAGTGCTATGGGTTTGGCGTTGCTGTAATTTAATTAAATTTTGTTTAAGCGTTTGAGTTTGTTGCTTTACATTTATTTGCTGTTGCTCAGCGCGGGTAAGCTCGGTGTGTATTACATGTTGCTGATGCTGTGCATCGCTTAGTTTATCTTGCTTGGCTTGTACTTGCCCTTCTAAGCTTGCAAGTACATCGTCATGCCCTGAGTTAGCAGTTTTAAAAAAAGAAATTTGATCGTTCAGTTTTTTAATTAGAGTACTTTTTTCAAGTTGTTGCTGATGTAACTTTTGCCATTTTAAAACCGCAATTTGCCCTTTTAGCGTTCGCTCTTGCGCTTTTAACTCTCGGTATTTTTTTGCATCAACCGACTGCACAGCCAATTTATCTAACTGGCTTTGCAGCTCTTTACGCACATCTAACAAACGCTCAAGGTTTTCGCGGGTGCTTTTAATGCGTGTTTGTGTTTCGCGGCGGCGCTCTTTGTATTTAGAAACACCAGCGGCTTCTTCTAAAAATACACGTAATTCTTGTGGTTTACTTTCTATTAAGCGCGAGATCATCCCTTGCTCAATAATCGCGTAACTACGCGGACCAAGACCGGTGCCTAAAAATATATCGGTAATATCGCGCTTACGGCATTTACTACCATTTAAAAAGTACAGCGACAGCCCGTCGCGCGTTACTAAGCGCTTAATCGCAATTTGGTTTCGATCAGCAAATGTGTTTGAAGGACTACCTTTATCGTTATCAAAAACAAGCTCTACAGAAGCTTGCGATATGGCTTTACGATTAGTTGAGCCATTAAAAATAACGTCGGTCATGGCATCGCCACGCAGGTTTTTAGCAGAGCTTTCACCTAGCACCCATCGTACTGCATCAATAACGTTAGATTTGCCACAGCCATTAGGGCCTACAACACACGTCATTTGATCAGGAAATGGAATTTTAGTGGGCTCTACAAACGATTTAAAGCCCGCTAATTTAATAGTGCTTAAGCGCATCTTATTGTTATTACCAATTTATTATTGTTATTTGTCATAAACAATTTAACCCATAATTTACTAATAGATTAAGCTTGTCGTTTAAAGTTATCTAAAATGATACCGGTCGCCATTGCAACATTAAGTGACTCTGCACCACCAAAAGCGGGAATGGTTATTTTATTGGTCACTAAATTTGCACATGTCTCGCGTATACCATGCGACTCACTGCCCATTAGTAAAACGCCTGAGCCCGTAAATTGGGTTTTATGTACACTTTGTCCATCTAAAAAAGCACCGTAAACAGGTAAATTTAAAGACTGTAAGTAATCAGGTAAATCTACTTGGCTTACCGATACCCTTACAAATGAGCCCATTGTAGCGCTAATTGTTTTAGGGTTGTAAGCGTCTGCGCTGTCGGTGCTAGTTACTATATGTTTAATACCGTACCAATCGGCTACTCTAATTATAGTGCCTAAATTACCAGGATCAGATACGCCATCAAGCGCGAGTATTAAGCCACTTGATTGTGGTAAAGCCGCCTTTGGCATATCAACAATAGCAATGGCTGCATTATTGCTAACTAATGTGCTTGCTTTAGTGAGGGTCTCTTCATCCGCTTCAATAAAATTAGCGTGCTGATACTCACCTTGGTACGCATTTATAAATTCATCAGTAGCAAAAATATTAACCGCATTTAATGGGCTGTTTAATAACTCAAGTACGTTTTTTTCACCCTGTACAAGGTATTGATTATATTGCTTTCGGTACTTTTTTTGGCCAAGTTGGCGAATAAGTTTGAGTTGGTTTTTTGAAATCATAACAGCCCCATAAAATTATCCAGCAAGTATAACAGATATCAACATAACATCTGAACTCGAAAAGCAGCGAATAGGGCTAATTTATCTTACTCGCACTTCTTTCAAAGGTCAGATTAATGCGAATAAACATCCCTTTTATTGCCTCTAATTGGTTTGAATCACCAACAGATGCGGCTAATTCGTTATAAAGATTATCAGACGCTTGCTTAAAGTTTTCATCAAACTTACCTTTGGTAGCCAGCATAAATGCATCAGCCAACGTGCGTTGCCACTCATTTAAATATTTTAGCTTTGTGTCACCAGCAAGATTTTCGCAAATTGAGTTTAATCGTACCGACGCGTGCCCTAAGTTTAAAGCTGTTAATGCAAGGTCTGTAATAACGCGTGAGTGTGAGCCCTGATCGTAATTAGTTAAGCGTATTAACCTATCTGCCATGCGGCGGTTGTACCAAATACTCGGAGTTTGATGGGTATTTATTTCGAGTAAATCTTTATAGGTAGCCTTAAAAACACGATGAACAAGTAACTGAACACTTGGTCCTGTAAATAACTGAAAAATCCAAAATAAAATACTCACGCCAGCAAAAATCGCGATTGCAGAGCTGAGTGTATAATCAATTGAAAAAGCTAGGCTCATATCCGTGCTGGGTCTAACCAAAATAGTAAATGGAATACAAAACCCTAAGCCGTATGGCAGCGTTTGTTGAGCAGCGAGTAACAGCAAACCCAAAAAATACGGACCAGCTAATACAAGCAACAATATTTCTAATTGCCCACCACTTTGCGACAGTAAATTTAACGCATAAAAAATAGTTACAAAAGTAGCAACAATTATACCTGCCAATAAACGTTTAATTACAACCTGTAAAATAGCCAAGGGTATTCTCGACAGCATTATCGAAAATATGACCGGTAATATCATAATTAATAATGCAGCTGAAGAACCTGTATTAATCCAAATAAATGCGCCGATAGAAAACACCAAAGCAGTTCTAAATCCAACAATAATGCCAGCTAATGGGTCGCGATATGTAAGCATACTGGGTGCATTTAATAATGTTTTATCGCGTTGTTCTAAAGATCTGTATGCCCGTAGTAAAATTGTTAAGTCCGCTGCCACTTCTAAGCTCACATTGAGCATGTGAGATTCAAATGGCGAATCACACACCGTATTTGCTCTATAGTCGGTTAGCTCTTTACGCAGCGTTTTAACTTGTTCGGCGCAGTAATCAAAATCGTCAGATTCTTTAATTTGCGCGAATACGTGTTTAAGTTTACTTATTAATTTGTCTAATGTGGGAGTAATAAGGTCTGCGTGGTTTCGTTGCAGACGACCAATTATTTGAATTGAAGCCAGTAAAGAAAGTACTTTTTGCGACAATTGATTTGCAGCACGTGAGCGCCCTGGACCTTTTGGCCCTTCGTACCTTACTGCGCTGGAGTCTTCGTTTATTGATCCTAATGTTGCCATAATGCCATCTATTTGCTGATGGCGATTTTCGTGCGAGCCTTTAGAATCAAGCTCAGTTACTAAATAATCTAACGTTTGGTTTATAACCGACCGCGCTTGTACTTGCAGTAAGTGTTTAACTTTTACAGGCCAAAACAAATGGCTCACAAGGCCTGCACATATTGAGCCTATTACTATTTCACTCACGCGCGCTTGTGCAATATCAAATATGCTTTGGCTGCTCACCATTGCCGGAGTAACCATGACTAAAAGTACAATAATAGCGGCTGTTACACCTGCCATAGCAAACGCATAAACAAAGTTTGCTTGGCGTACCATTGCCGATAACGCAGAGTTTACCCCCAACCATAATGCCAATGCACCGAGCGCTAAATAAGGGTAGAGAATTAACTGAGTTAAAAGCAATATGCCAAATAAACCACCCACTATGGTGCCTATTATTTGGCAAATTGCTTTTTCAATAACCAATCCGCTTTGCGGGCGTAATTGCAAAAATATAGCCGAGACTAACGCCCAATAAGGTCTTTCAAGATTAAGCCACATAGCAATAGTAAGCGCCATTACCATGGCTATAACGCCCTTAGTCGCAAAAATAATTGCCTGTTTTTTAGGAAAAAACAAATTTTGTAATACAACGCCCACTGTCTTCCCCTTAACGTGTAGCGAGATGTATTGTGGCGGTCATTCCTGCGCTTAACTGTGTATCTTCGGGCAATGAATCTAACTTAATATCAACAGGAATACGTTGCGATAAACGTACCCAATTAAATGTTTGTTGTACTTGTGGTAAAAGCTGCCCGTTACTTTGTGTATTCGTATTTGCAATTGCTTTACCTACACTCACTACATGCCCCGTTAATTGCTTACCACCGCTTAGAAGCGCTATTTTAGCTTTTTGATCAGGATAAATAAGCGGTATTTTACTCTCTTCAAAGTAACCCGTTACGTAAAATGAATCTGACTGCACGATAGCAAACACAGGTGTGCCTTGAGCTACATAGTTACCTTGGCGTAAATTCAGATTAATTATTTGCCCCGATGCAGGCGCAACAATTTTAGTTCTATCAACATTTAATTGCGCAATTGTTTGCTCTGTTTTAGCTAGGTTATAATTTGCCTCAGCAATTTTAGTATTGATACGTGTTGATTCTAGCGTTTCTTCACTTATTGCCTGTTGAGTGTTTAGCTCAACACGTCTTTCGTATTTATGTTTAGCAAGCTCCCATGTATATAGCGTATTTTCTGTATTGGCTTTACTTTTATCAAGCGCTGCTTGGTAACGCTTTTGATCAACATTAAAAAGTACTTCGCCTTTTTGTACGTTTTGACCATCTTTAATGTTTAAAGCAGTCACCCAACCCGACACGTCTGGAGCAACTGTAACTATGTCTGCTCGAATGCGACCGTCGCGCGTCCAAGGAGTATGCATGTAGTCAGTCCATACCCAACGCCCAGCAAAAACCGCAGCTATAACAACCAAGATAGTAAAAGTAATACGCAGATATTTAATCATTCAATTTATCTTCCACTTAGTAAATAGACGGCCAGTGCCAAGTAACAAACAAATAGTGACACTTCAAACCAAGCCACTTTCCAAATACGGTCATGCCAATCTAGTCGATGCAAAGCAAAACGAGTCAGCGCTGTTAAAATAAACGCAATTGGGAAGTAAACAATCAGCGGGCTAAACTCTAATCCCCCTAACACGACTGCTTGAAACATAATAAATATCCTAATGTTATTTAAAGCGGTGATAAAAGCTGTAAAACCTAAATAAATTTACATCCTCACTACTCTTACAATCTATTATTTTGGCATATAAATCAATTAGCTTAATTGTACGTAGGTGTGCTTAATACATAATTAATGCCATTACATTTAAGCAGAATTAACTATGTATAGTAGCTAAATCGCATATTAAAAAGCTAAAGTTCCCAGTTACCAGCCAAATAAATAAAACCAGCGAGGTTTATTTATAAAAAAGTATTAGGGTATTTAACTCAATACTTAAAACGCCTATTTATAGCTGTTTACAGAAGGGTGAGATAATTATAAACATTGAATTTTGCACTAAAAATGGGTAAATTAACAAAAAAACAACATGGATATAATTTTAATGGAATCAATACACCCTACCCCATCTGAAACAACCCCACCAATAAATGAGCCTGCTGAACCAATTTTTAGCGGAAAAGTGCAGTTTAGTGGTAAAGGCGGTGAGTTTTTTGGAATTTGGATTGTAAATATATTACTTAGCGTTATTACGCTTGGCATATACTCAGCGTGGGCTAAAGTACGTACGCATCGCTATTTTTACGGCCACACCCGCATAGATGGTCATAGTTTTGACTACCTAGCAACGCCAATACAAATTTTAAAAGGTCGGATTTTAGCGGTTATTGTATTTTTTATTTATACATTCTCTATTAGCTTTATGCCTATTTTAGGCCTGTTTATTGCTCTTGGTTTTATCTTTTTAATGCCATGGATTATTAACCAAGGTTTACGTTTTAATCTGCGTATGACCCGCCATCGTAATGTTCGCTTTGCTTTTAAAGGCAGCTATGGCGAAGCCTTTGTTAACTTTATACTTTTACCTATTGCCAGCATATTTACGCTTTATTTATTAATGCCTTACGTTATAAAACGTATTGATAGCTATATCCATAGCAATATTAGTTATGGCGACAAACCGCTTACTGTAAATCTAAAAGGCGAAACCTATTACTTAACAGCGCTTATTTGCTTTGTAGTGAGCTCTATCACCATGATGGTATTTATGGGGATTTTAGGATTATTTGGCCTCAACTTAGTAGATATTGAAAATCAACAAAATTTAGAAAACTCTGCAGCTATGGTTATGCTTCCTATCTTTATGATGATTGCCTATGTGCTAATGATTGCCATTGTTTCTGCTGTATGGCACGCCGCTATTAGAAATCACATTTTTGATAACAGCTATTTTGAAGGCGTTGCTACATTTAAATCAGAGCTAAAACCAATTCCTTTCGCTGTTTTACTATTAACTAATATGTTGGCTATTGTATTTTCTTTAGGCCTTGCATACCCATGGACAAAAGTACGTACATCAAAAATGCTCGCTGATGTAACTAACGTCACTATTTATCCTGGTGCATTAAACCTAATTGATACCGCGCAAGAACAGCAATCATCATTTGCTGAGGAAGCTGCAAACGTATTTGATATTGACCTTTCTCTAACTTAAGAGCTCACTATGCATGTAAAGGGACATTTTTTCCCCATCGCATCGAGTAACTATCAAGTGTGTGTTGCAACTATTAGCGACACACACATTGAAGTTATCAACGATGAACACGTTATAGCTCGCCACGCAATCTCAAGTCTAAAATTAAGTTCGGGGATGGCAGGACTTGCCGACGAACTAAACTTTGAAGATGGCAGTCGTTTTATTCCTCAAGATGTAAGTTACAGATGGCCATTTAAAGAAAATAACCATCACATAATGGAGCGCCTTGAAAAAAGTAAATGGGCAATTTTAGCTGCAGTCATATTTACACCGCTTTTTATGTGGTTAGTACTTTATAAAGCGGTACCGGCCATTGCTGTTTACAGTGTTGATACCTTGCCACGAAATGTTGTGGAACAAATGGGGGAGCAAAGCTTTACACTAATTAAAAAGATTGCGCTTGACCCAAGCGAGCTGCCCGCAGAGCAACAAGCTAAAGTACAAGCGCATTTTACAAGTATGCTTAATGCGTTATCGCTTGATCAATCGGTTTATAGATTATCGTTTTATAAATCAGACAGCTTTGGTGCTAACGCGTTTGCACTACCCCATGGTCGTATCGTGGTCACAGATGATTTAGCAAATTTACTTGCCGATAAACCCAATGCACTAAAAGCGGTATTGCTACACGAGATGGGCCATGTAGTCCACCAGCATAGCGTACGTATTACAGCACAATCTGCCGCAAGTACGATTGTGCTAGCGGTTGTATTTGGTGATTTAGAAGGGGTTGCAGAGGTTGCATTAGGTACGGGTGCATCGTTTGCTCAGCAAGGGTTTTCACGAGATATGGAACGCGAGGCAGATACCTTTGCACTCATTCAATTAGAGTCGCTTGGGTATTCGAGTAATGATTTTGCTGATGCAATAGAAGCGCTGCAAGAAAGCCATACCAGCGAAAACGAGCACCTCGAAAAAGTAAATGACTTTTTAGAGTATTTATCTAGCCACCCAAGTGCACAAGAGCGTATTAATAATGCTAGGAAATAATCGCGGTTATATTCAACTTGCTCGTTACATAGTGAGTTTAAGTTGGATATATCATGGCTTTTTTCCAAAGCTTTATCATATTGCACCACTTGAAAAATTAATGACTGGCAGTGCTGGTTTTTCAGCAGAAGTGTCTGACTTAATTACACGTTCGGCGGGTTTTGGCGAAATTATATTTGGATTGTGTTTATTTGTGTTTTATAAAAATAAACACTTAGTAATTTTAAATATTTTAGCATTAATTGGCCTTCTACTCGCTGTAGTTGCAGTGCAGCAACAATTGCTTATTGAAGCATTTAACCCTGTAACTACTAACCTGCCTCTTATTGGGCTAAGCGTTATTTGGTTAAAGGAAATTAAGCTGCTGAATAATCGATACCTCTAAGTAAAAAAAGGGTATGCAAGCGCATACCCTTTTTTGTAGTATTTAATTTGTAAAATTAGTACTTATTTTTATGCGTCCACAAATGCAGTAATTCGCTCGCAATGGTTGCTGCGGCGATAGCGGTAAGCTCGCTTTGGTCATACGAAGGTGATACTTCTACCACATCCATACCTACCATATTTATGCCTTTTAGCGCGCGCAGTATTTTAAGTACTTTATCTGACGTTAAACCACCACACACAGGAGTGCCTGTACCAGGCGCAAACGCAGGGTCTAAACAATCTATATCAAATGTTAAATAAACAGGTAGGTCACCTACTCGCTCAAGTATTTGCGCTGCAATATCATTTGCATGTAAATCGTTAGCTTGCATTGCATCAATCACTGCAAACTCGTGTTTACTTTGATCAAAGTCGGTACGGATGCCTATTTGTATACTGCGTTCAACATCTATCAGCCCTTCCATTGGCGCATGATAAAACATAGTGCCGTGATCAAATCGCGAGCCATTACTATAGGTATCAGTATGCGCATCAAAATGTACCAGCGCCATTTTGCCATGTACTTTTGCGTGAGCACGCAATAGTGGAAGTGTCACAAAGTGATCGCCCCCTAAACCTAATAATGTTTTACCTTGACGAAGTATTTGCTCAGCAGCCATTTCTAGTTGCGCAGTGAAATACTCAGGATCGCCAACAGGGTAAGTAAAGTCCCCTGCGTCTGCCACTTTTAAACGCTCAAATAACGGGAACGTCCACGGGTACTTAGTGTCTTCCCATGCTAAATGAACCGACGCACGACGAATCGCATCCGGACCTAAACGTGCACCAGGGCGACCCGATGTCGCTAAATCAAACGGTAAGCCTAAAACGACTACGTCTGCATCAATTGCATTAATATTTTGCACCATAGGACGACGCAAAAACGTCATCCCATTTGAGTACAATGAGTGATCTGCGTGACCAAACAAAGTCGACATTGCTTATAACTCTTCTAAATAAGTGTAGCCATCAAGGCCGCTTTGCAACTCGTCTAAAACGCTTTGCTGTTCGTGTTTTTCAATTTTAGTGCTTACTAACTGCTCGTATGATTGCTGAAAACTTTCAACATCTAAATGTACATAGCGCATCATATCGGCAACTGTATCGCCTTGGTTTATTTCGGTAATACTTGCAACGCCTTGCTCATCCATATTAACAATCGCGCTGTGCGTATCGCCAAATAAGTTATGCATATCACCTAAAATTTCTTGATAAGCACCCACCAAGAAAAAGCCCATTAAGTATGGTTTATCAGCACTAAACTCTGGTACTGGTAATGTACTTTCAATGCCTTGCCCATCTACGTAATGCTCAAGTGCACCGTCTGAATCACAGGTTATATCAAGTAATACCGCGCGTTTTTTTGGCGCTTCAGTTAAGCCACTTAATGGCAATACTGGAAACACCTGATCAATACCCCATGCATCTGGAAGCGATTGAAATAACGAAAAGTTTACAAAAAACTTATCGGCTAAACGTACGTTTAACTCGTCAATAATAGGACGATGAAAACGGTTTTTATTATCCATATGCTTGTTAAGTTCGTAACAAATACGGATATTAATTTGCTCAGCCCATGCACGCTGCGATAAATCGAGTAAACCTAGTGCAAACTGGTTATGCGCTTCAGCTAAATCGCCTTGGCTGTCGTGATAAATTTCAATTAATGCACGGTCATCTGTTAAATCAGTTAACTGAACAAACGACGCCCACATATTTTTTAATAAAAGTGGCGCATCTGCTGCTGGCGCGATTAAATCCTCTGGCGTGTAGCTCTCAGTACCAATAACATTAGAAATAAGCACAGCATGATGCGCCGTAAGCGCACGACCCGACTCAGAAATAATAGTCGGCATTGGTTGCTCATATTGCTTACATGTATCACCAATGGTGTACACAATGTTATTTGCATACTCAGCCAAACTGTAATTCATAGAGTTATGAGACTGGCTACGTGTGCCGTCGTAATCAACCGCTAAACCGCCACCTACATCAAGGCAATCAATTTCTGCGCCTAGTTTGCGTAACTCACAGTAAAAGCGCGCAGCTTCGCTTACACCTAAACGTACGTCACGAATGTTCGCCATTTGCGACCCTAAGTGAAAATGTACTAGCTGTAATAAATCAAGCTGGCCTGCATCTTTTAAACGATTTACTACATGTAAAACTTGCGATGCAGATAAACCAAATTTTGACTTTTCGCCGCCACTTGCTTGCCATTTACCTTTACCTTGCGACGCTAAACGTACGCGAATGCCAATGCGTGGTTTTACGTTAAGCTCTTTTGCTTGGCTAAGTACCATGTCTAGCTCAGAAAGCTTTTCAAGTACGATATACACTTTATGACCTAGCTTTTCGCCAATCAGTGCTAAACGTACGTATTCTTTATCTTTGTAGCCATTACATACAATAACGGCGCTGGTTTTTTCAGCCAGTGCTAATACTGTGAGTAGTTCAGGCTTGCTGCCTGCTTCTAAACCAAGTTGCTTTTTTTCTACTTGTGCTTGGCTTGCTACTATTTCTTCAACTACTTCACGTTGTTGGTTTACTTTTATTGGGTAAACTAATAGGTAGTCTTTAGGGTAACCGTAGTTTTCAATCGCAGTATTAAATGCGCCGCATAAGCTGTGTACACGATGGTGTAATATTTGCGGAAAACGAACTAAAGCCGGTAAGCTTAAACCTTTATCTTGTAGTTGTTTTGCGATATCTGTTAATGCAATGGTTTGCTCTGGGGCATGTGCCTTTGGCGCCACATACACATCACCTTGATCATTAATACCAAAAAAACCTTGGCTCCAATGACGAACATTGTAGCTCGTACGAGCTTGTTCTAGTGATGTTGTTTCTTTCATTTATCTTTCTCTTTTATTTGATGAATGCCGACTCGGCTAGTGCCGCGCATTAAAAGAAAAATAGACATTCAAGTCCAACAAGTATTTTTACTCGTAACGAGTGATTTTTAATATTGATAAAACGACCAATCACGTATTGCTCTCTAGCGTATATAAAATATGGCGTTGATGACTATTAAAGATAAGGAAAGTTGTAAAAGTGACAATTTTAAAATCACTTATTATAAATTTTATTAGCAAAAATGAGCTGCCCGAGTAAATTAAGGACGTGCAACCTCTTCGCCCGATATTTCTGGCTGTTCAGCCAGTTTATTGTGGTTAAGTAATACATATATATTTTTTTAATATATGGGTAAATTTGTCCCCCTAAAACGTTCAACGTAAATCTAAAAAAACATAACCGTTCATCAATACTTATAGTGAGTATTCATATCAATAAAAATAAATACAATTTCACCTTCAATACATTTTTGCTGCTGGGGTTTTGGTAGCCTATAAATAAAAAACGCAAAAAAAAGATAGCTAGCTGCTATACATGCAAAAATAATCACAAGACATGAAATGTTCATCTTTTTCCTTATTTGAAAAAAGCGCTAGTTAGGTATTCAAATTAAAACTTTAGAGCATCTTATTACAGTAAATAGATAATTAGCGTGCGGGATTTTGTAACGTTTTAAAAGGGATAAGGTAGCCATTCTTGCCAATTAAAACTTTCGTTATACATTTCATCAACTATATCCATATACTCAGATTTTGTCGCTAGGAGGTATGCTTGCCTCTCTTTTGGGTTCATATAGGCAAGCCAATATGGGAGATAGCCTGGGTAGTCTACCCCAAACATATCTTCAAAAAATCGGCTTTCAGGAAGCTCATGCGTGATTTCATTATGAGTAAGCTTTGGCATAATATTAATTAACTCTATTGCTTAAGATTGATATTCCGACCACATATCTGAATCGTCTATTAAAGTTAACGTTTTCAAATCAAAATATGCACACACATTATTAATTGCCATAGCCTTATGTAAGCTAACGCCTTTAAACGATGATGACTCTAGTGCTGTATATAACCACGATGCAACTTCAATATCTGTAGCTCTTGATATATCTTTGTAAAATTCAGAATCCATGTAGTTGTCAATCAAGCTTTCTAAAGGTTCATCTAGAACAGCAAGTGCGCCAAAATCCATTCCTGGTTTATAAATTTCATTTGCATCATTTGTCATGTAAGTAAACGACAGGTTGTAAGGACTACCCAGAGGGATCCAGATTACAATTTTATCTGCCTCATCGGGTATACCCATTTTATAGATGGATTCAAACGCAGCAGTAAGCTCGGTAATATGGCTTTTTAAAACCATTCGTATTTCTTTCAATGCAGATTCTATTTCCATCCAATTCCCTTTACAAACATAAAATTGAGAATAGATACTACCGTAATTAATCATTTTACAAGCAAGTATCTATCTCAAAATTTTATTTAGGTATTATTTTTAGCTCTTATTCAGCAAGCGCCATTGTGGCAAGCTTCATTGTGCTTTCAAACGATTTAGTACCCGCTATAAATAAACCATTGTGACAGAACACGGCATCATCAATACCTGTTTCATCTACAAACGCTTGATCAGATAAGCCAGACCACGCTTTAGGAAGCGATTTTTTATCTTCAAACGACCCAGGCTCAACAGGCACCGTTTGTAATATCCACTGCCCTGAGTGAGACGGATAAACCATGTATAGTGCGTCACTTGATAAAATATGGACTGTTTTTTTCCACGGTGTGTACTTTTCAAGCACGATTACTCTGGCATCGTCTGCATTTTCAATTGCTTTGGCAACAATTTCTTTTGCATTAACACTACCGTGAGCTGAAGCGATAAAACGAACGAGCATACGCGCTGCAAATTCAACAGCTTCATCAAAACAGGTATCAAAGTTACTTTCTTCTTCCCATGTAGGGTTAAACATTGAAATTGTTTGACTAAGCGTTATGCCCTCAACCACACCTTTTACGTAACCGCAGTCAATGGCATCAATAGTCGATACTAAACCAGAGTCAACTCTATCTGCCACTGCTTGATTATCATTACAAAGCGTTAAACCGTACTTTTTCCAAATTAAACCAAATGATGAATAAGGAGTGCCATTTTCACGCTCACCCGCACCACCGCGTTGATGATGATCAAATCGACCTGTATCTGGGTTATATTCGCCGCCTACATCAACAACAATATCAGCACTTTCTATAAGCGCTTTATCGCGAGTACGAACAAGCTTAAACGCTGGCAAAATATGTTTAAGTACCGCAATACTAAAAACGTCGTCTGCATGAAAATTACCATTGTGGGTTACTACTGTTATTTCGCTCATTGGTTTATCGCTACTATTAGAAAAGATAAAAATTCTCGCTTTGTAAGTTAATTACTAATTATCGAGACAGATTTTATACGAAGACAGGTGTTAAAAACAGTGAAGTATTTTTTGCTTATCTATAAAAGGAGTTTTCATAGTGATTAGTTTTAAGAATAGCGTTTATTGCAAGGTAATAATGGGTGATTGTAGGGAAGGATATTTACGACACATTAAACTTTAACATGCCGCAGAGCTAGTTAACTTATTGGCTAAGCCCTAACTCCATAAATACACTTTGTGGATTATCGACATATGAGCCAAAGCTGCCACAACGTTTAAAGCCTAAATTTTCATATAAACTGATCGATTTTATTTGCTTTGGGCCTGTCTCTAAACGTATTAACGGGATTTGCTTTTCACCAGCTTGATGCAATAAAATTTGCATAATACGTCTCGATAGCCCTTTACCACGATGGCTTGGTTTAACGTATAAACGTCTTATTTCGCCATAAGGTTGAGTATCAAATTTCTCGACAATCGCACCGCAGGCAATAATTCCCTCTTCGGTTTTTAAACCAATAGCATATACATTAGGTGAGGTTAATTCGTCTAACTCAAGAGACTGAGCTGTTGCAACAGGGTACAACGAATTTATAAGTCGGTCTATATCGTCAAATACGTTAACTACATCGGGATCACTTGGATTCAAATCAACTAACTGCATAAAGCTTCCATTCATTGTTATAAGTTTATTAAGCTTTAAATAATATATTTAAGCGGACGTAGCTTAGCACTGTTTAACAAAAAAATCTTTAGGGGAGCCCGCATTGTGAAATTTCATCACTAAGAGCAATAAATAATCCAGTACCAAAATGAGTAGTTAGATTATTGCTATTAAATTGCGTTGAGCTTTAAGTAATGAGATCGTGAGGCTTATTTTTAGCGTTATGCCATTTTAAATAGCGCTCCTTATCCATTGGTTTTGCGATTAAATAACCTTGCATCGAATCAATGTTCATTTTTTTAAGTAAATCATATTGCTCAGCGGTTTCTACACCTTCTGCAACAACGGCCAAATTTAAGCTTTTCCCTAAGCTAATAATTGTTTGCGCGATATTAAAACCAATATCATTGTCTAAAATTTTATCTATAAAACTTTTATCTATTTTTAATTCTTTAACGGGAAACGCACTTAAGTAAGCTAAGCAAGAATACCCAGTTCCAAAATCATCAATAGAAAATATAAAACCCGCAGCAATAAGCTCTTTCATTTGTTTAATTGTATACTCTACATCACTTGAGAGCATTGACTCGGTTATTTCTAACTTAATTTGTGAAGCTCGAATATCAAACTCGCTTATAGTACTAAACAGCTCCTTTTTTAAATTTGATGAATTAAACTGACTTTGGCTAATATTAATTGAAACACAGAACGAATCGTCAATAGCGCTGGCTTCTTTAAGTTCATTAATTAAAATACATATATCGCGTAATACTACATTTTGTAGTTTTTGTATAAGTCCGTACTGCTCAGCTATAGGTATAAATTCATTTGGCGCTATAAGGCCTCTTTGCGGATGGTTCCATCTAATTAGCGCTTCAGCTCCAATAATATCTCCGCAAGTATTAACTTGTGGCTGAAAATAAGCACAAAACTCATCAGAAGCAATAGCTCTAACAATGTCGGTTTCAAGCTCGGTTTGCTTTTCAAGCAGTGTTTGCGACGCTGGATCGTAAAAGCTACTGCTGTTTCCGCCTTTCTTTTTAGAGCGATACATAGCAGTGTCGGCAAACTTTAATATATTGTCAGTTTGTGCGTTTACGCTGTCAATTAGGCAAATACCTATGCTGCAACTTACTTGAAAGGCAAGTTCGCCGACTTCAAAATTATCATGAAACACGCTCTGGATTTTTTTTGCCACGGATTCGCATTCATAAATTGCCTGCTTTGTATTTTCACCTATGTCTTCAAGTAAAATAATAAACTCATCGCCACCGGCTCTAGCTAACGTGTCTGAGCTTTTGATTATGGCGTTTAATCTTTTTGATAGCTCTACAAGCACTTCGTCTCCAGCACTGTGCCCCAACGAATCATTAATACGCTTAAAGTTATCTAGGTCTAAAAATAATAAAGCTCCAATATTTTTTATACTTTTGATGCTCTCTACGCACGTATTTAACCTATCGCTAAGCATTCTTCTATTTGGCAAATTGGTGAGTGGGTCATAAAATGCAAGCTTATGAACTTCTTGCTCTGCTTTTTTCCTTATTGAAATATCCCTGGCCATCCATACAATATGCCGTTTTGTCGGGTTCTCAGGATGGTAATGATCTAAAGCAGCGGCTCGTCCTTCAAAAACTATACTCCCCTTCGGGACATTTAATTCATATTCAAATATTTGCATATCGTTAGTCGACAACGTTTTTGCAATGACTGCCATTATCATTTGCGCATCTTTTTGAGGAAGTAAGTCTTTAACATTTTGACCAATAATATCCATGGTCGAATCAAGCAGTAACTCATTAGAAGTACCATAAACATCGGTATATATGCCGTCTTCACTTAAAATGAGGATGAGATCGGGCATTACTTTGGTAAAGGCTTTAAATTTTTCATTACTGTGCTGTAAATTAGCGACAAGCTGTTTTGCCTTCTCAAATTCGTTACTTTTCTCAAGAGCAATACTTGAAAAGTGTACAAAAAAATCTATTAATTCTAACTCTTGCTCTGATGGGGCTTTAGGGCTGCTGTGATAGATAGCAAAGGTGCCTAACAAATCAGCTTGAGTTGACATAATAGGCGTTGACCAACATGACTTAAGATCAAACTTTAACGCTAAGTCTTTAAAATCCACCCACAGTGGTGAAGTTTCAATATTTTCTACAATTATGCGCGATTTCGAAAATGCAGCAGTACCACATGAACCCACTTTTGGCCCTATGTAAACTCCATTAAGCAAACCACAGTACTCTGGATGAATATTAGGGGCTGCACAATGAAAAAGCTGCTCGCCTTTAGCTGATAAAATGGAACACCTAGCAGATTCATCATCCATAATTTTTTCTATCGATAAACAAATTTCAGTAAGCACCTCATTTAAAGGTGCCCCTAATGCAATTTTAGATAAAATGCCTTGCTGGTGAGATAATAACTTTTTTAACCTGTCCGTACCCATTTTCACTTGCTCGCATTATTTATACATATTGATACAACAAAAGCCTCAAGCAGATGCTTTTTTACTATGTAGTAAAGTTCAGTATAGTCATGATTAGTAGGTTATTATTTTACTAATAAAAAACTAATCTGGCCTATTTTGATCAATCATAATTGCATATTACTAAACATCTGTAGTTACCATATAACCAAAATAGCAACATTAAAGCTAACACTTTGTTACCTAAAAATACTGTTTAAAATTACTCAGCTATTTATACAAGTGCAAATGGAAAATATTTTTTGAGGTAGCTGTGCAGATCATACAAGGTATGGAATATTTTTTCGGGATTTAAATTAATTAGCCAAAAAGGGTTAAAGCGTTTTGTACTCATCCCGCTTTTAGTTAATGTTTTAGTATTTGGTAGCTCGTTGTTTTTTATTTTTCTGGTTAAGCGACTGTTTTAGATGCATAAATAATATACTACCCGAGTGGTTAAGCTGGCTTGAGTGGTTAATGTGGCCAATCGCAGTTTGGTCGTATTATTTGGCTACAGCATGCTATTTACTATAATCACTAATTTTATTATACCAATCTGCTTATATATGGGGTCTATTTAACGTTAAGAAAATTACGCTAGAACTAGGCAAAAATTTTTGTATCTAGTTGTTCTAAATAAAAAATTTTTAACGACGTTGTAGTGCAATTTGATTCGTTAAATTGATCAAAGATTTATGCAGGTTGGTATTACAGCCCCATTCAATGCTTTATTAAGCGAAAAAGTTGAGCTTTATTTAACGGGCCAAAAAATTAGCGATATGGCTTTTCTGAATTAGTTAAAGATGTACCTGGAATGCTTGCCCGTGAGTGTACAAAGCTGTGCTACTACCCTCTATGCACTATTGGATTTTTTATATTACTTTGGGTTTTATTAGTCAAGTATTATGGGGTTTATTTACGTGTTGGATGTGTGCGGTGCAATACGAAGACTATGCGTTTGATAACCATAAAATTGACTTTAAGCAGATGAAAGACGATTTAAAAGCTAAGCAAGGTGTATCGTACGGATTTGGTTTTGCTGTTATGTTATTAACCGCTATACCATTTATAAACTTAATCGTTATGCCTATTTGCTGTGTGATTATGCTCACCGAGCCTTTAATTTTAATCCTTGCTTTAACCCTTATTGCTGGTGCTGCTGCACTGCAAAGTTTACTTGGTTTTGGCTTAGGGGTTATTGCTACGCCAATTTTAGTATTGATTAATCCTGCTTTTATACCCGCCCCTATTTTGCTTCTAGGGCTAGGCTTATCGCTATTAAGTACACTAAATAATAAAAAGAACATACAGATTAGTCGTATTAGCATTACTTTATACGGGCGTTTTAGGTAGACGTTACCCTAGCTATAGCCGCGGTGTAACCAACTTAATAACCTCTGATGACAAGCAAGCGTTAACCATTATTTGTAGTTCAAGGGTCGATTTAATACCAATCTGCTTATATACGGGGTCTATTTAACGTTAAGAAAATTACGCTAGGACTAGGCAAAAATTTTTGTATCTAGTTATTCTAAATAAAAATTTTTTAACAACGTTATAGTGCAATTTAATTCGTTAAATTGATCAAATATTTATGCAGGTTGGTATAACTACCTCACTTAAAAGTGATAACAGTTATATGATTAGCGCTGAAAAATTGAAAAAAACAAAAATTACTCAGTTAATCATGGGATCGGAATTGACGAAGATATTTGGCTAAAAATAAATTATCTCGGTATGGGGGTCTTGGTAGAAAACCCCGACCACTCTAGACTCGATGCAGGGGGCGCTAATCTATAAATAAGATTGATTACCTCACGTTGGGCAATCAATCCTTTATTTAGCTTTAATACCTATTGCTTATAAACCTTGCTCAGTAGCCATTTTTTTCGCAATTTGTGGGGCAATCCAAAGTGATGGTAACAACACAAATGATACAGGTACGGCGGTTACTACAATAAACGACTGCAGTGCAGAAATACCACCTGAACCTATCGAAATTAATATTGCTGCCATAACCCCCATCATAATGCCCCAAAACACTCTAACGGGTGTTTGCGGATGATCGTTACCCGTCATTACCATAGATACCGAGTAGGTCATGGAGTCACCTGTGGTTGCTACAAATATTGTGGTTAAAATTAAAAACAACACCGATATAACAAAGCCCATAGGCAGCTGCTCAGTAATAGCCAACAGTGCAGCGGGTAAATTTAAGCCCGCAAAGGGTTCTGAAATAACACCCGGGTTTGCTAACTCAAAAAATATACCTGAACCACCCACTATCGTAAACCAAAAACAAGTAATAACAGGAGCAATTATTGAGATAAGCGTGATCATTTCGCGAATAGTACGGCCGCGTGAAATTCGTGCAACAAACATAGCCATTAAAGGTCCATAACCTAAAAACCAGCCCCAAAAGAATACCGTCCACCAGTCTAACCAGGCGGTATCGGCACGAAAAGTGGCCATAGGAATAAAGTTATTAATATAAAGCCCAAACGAATGAATATAGCTATCAAAAATAAAAGCTGTAGGCCCCATCAGCAAAATAAACAGCATTAACGCTACGGCTAAAATTACATTAAAGCGACTGAGTAATTGAATTCCTTTAGTGACGCCACTTACAGCAGATAGAGTATAAATTGCAATTAAACCAAATAAAATAGCCACTTGAGTGGTGTAAGTATCTGGAATACCAGATAGCTTTTCTAAACCAAAACTTACTTGCAACCCTAAAAAACCAATAGGGCCTACCGTGCCTGCTACTACAGCTATAACACAACACGAATCGACAATAGCACCAAATGCGCCTTTCATTACGCGCTCACCAAATACCGGATACAACAAAGTACGTGGCTTAAGCGGTAAACCTTTTTCGTAATGTAAATGCATATAAACTATGCCTGTAAGGCTGCCTAAAATAGCCCAGGCTAAAAACCCCCAATGCATAAAGCTTTGCGCTAAAGCATTAAATGCAGCCTCTTTAATCCCTGACTCACCACCAAAAATTGGCGGCGGCGAAATAAAATGCGCCATGGGCTCAGCAGCAGCCCAAAACACCCCACCACCAGCAAGGAGTGTACACATAATAATGCTGATCCACTTAAAGGTGTTAATCTCTGGCTTTTTTAAACCACCTAATACCACTTTTCCGGTACGTCCAAAGGCTAAAAACAACCCAATTATAAAGGTCGAAAGCAATAATATTTGCCAAAAGGCACCAAACGTCTTAGTAGAAAAAGCAAAGGCGGTATTGATCCAACTCGACATCAAATCAATATCATAAAGTGCTAGCACAGCAAATAGCACAAGAATGCCACCACTGATTAAAAATACCGGTATATCTACCCCTACCAAATACTTTATTGTAGATGAATGCTCATCCTCATGTTGTTTTGTTACTCCAGTAGTGCTCATTTATCGTCTCTTGATGGATTTTTAGTTACCGACATAGCGACATACCACAACACCCACCCTAAATACGAAATGAAGCGACGCGAATCAAAAGGTTAAATTATCTTTCGATCTTACTTTATTCCGAGTTTAGAAAATGCCATAACAAATATCTTAACTGCCAACTTGTAAATATTTTACCCTTTTCAGCCACCTAATCCAACGGTACTCTAATTATTAATAGTGAATTTACACAATAGTAAAGCCTTGCTTACAGCTATTTTTAATAATAAACAAATATAAAACAACAATTTTGAAGGGGTTAGGAAAACAGAAATAGCAATATAAATAAAGAGATGGAAAATACAGCGATAGAACAAGATACATAAGGCTAAGTATATTAATAGTCAAATGCATAATTAATCTCGCAATATATTTAATATGTATTGATAGTATTTTTGTAAAAATAACTAAGATAATATTTTGGGTAAATTTATTGATAGTTTTTAAATTATTAGCAACGCGTATAACACACATAAAAAAGCGCTTAATAAGCGCCTATTACTTTAATAAATACGATACTTACACTAATACTTGACGCGTGTTTGCTATAAAGTGATGTACTTCGCGCTCAATTTTAGGGTCAACAGGCTCATCTGGTCGACGATCATTCGGGCAAGGCATTCTTGGCGTAGTACCAAATAAGCGACAAATTAATGGGCGCTCATCATATACAGTGCAGCCATTGGGGCCAAGATGCACACAATTGAACTCGTTTAACGCCGCTTCATGCTCCGCATCTGTTTTTACCGGTAAGCGCGACATTTCCTCTGAAGACGTTGTTACTGGCCCGCAGCAGTCGTGGCATCCTTTTACGCATTCAAACGCTGGAATATTAGCGCGCAATCGTAAAATTACTTCCTGATTTTTGTACATCACTATTTATACCCTTTATTTTTGCAACGCACTGACGCAGCAACTTTACTAATTTCTCCACAATGCATCAAAACGATGCCTAAGCCTAGAGTGGCTAGATCAGCTATAGTACGCTTTGCACTACCAAAAAATCAAGGTAAGTTAGCGCCTGGTTACGCCATAGAGCCAATGTATAAAGCTTGTAAACTAATTGTCGCTTATTAAGCTGGGAGAAAAAAATAGTAAACTGGCCGTTGTTATTACTTAACTTAAACACTTTGTTACCTAAAAATACTGTTTAAAATTATTAAGCTATTTATACTGTCACTAATGGTGAATATTTTTTGAGGTTACAGTGCAGATCACACAAGGTATGGAATATTTTTTTTCAGGATTTAAATTAATTAGCCAAAAGGGGTTAAAGCGTTTTGTACTTATCCCGCTTTTAATTAATATTTTGCTGTTTGGTAGTTCGTTGTTTTTCTTGTTTGGATGGTTAAGTGATAGCTTTAGCTACATTAACAACATGCTACCAGAATGGTTAAGCTGGCTTGAATGGCTAATGTGGCCAATTGCAGTATTAGTCGTGCTATTTAGCTATAGTATGCTCTTTACAGTCATCACTAATTTTATTGCAGCCCCCTTTAATGCTTTATTAAGCGAAAAAGTTGAGCTTTATTTAACGGGTCAAAAAATTAATGATGACGGCTTTGCCGATTTATTAAAAGATGTGCCTAGAATGCTTGGCCGTGAGTGGAAAAAATTATGTTATTACCTCCCTCGCGCTATTGGTTTTTTCATACTACTTTGGGTTTTACCTGTCATTGGCCAAATACTATGGGTTTTGTTTACCTGTTGGATGTACGCGGTGCAGTATGAAGACTATGCGTTTGATAACCATAAAATTGGCTTTAAGCAGATGAAAGACGATTTAAAATCTAAGCAAGGTTTATCATACGGGTTTGGTTTTGCTGTTATGTTATTAACGGCTATACCCTTTGTAAACTTAATAGTTATGCCTGTAGCTGTGTGTGGTGCAACACGTTTGTGGGTCGATAATTATCGACCAAAATACCGTAGTTAATTAAGAGGTTGCTGACTTTTCAATATTCAAAGGACACCGCACCCGAGATAAAAAAGCACCTAAGGTGCTTTTTTAATCTATTTTTAAAACAATAAACTCAAGCGATGCACGCCTTGGTAATGCGACGCTTTGTTTATCTACTTCTTCAAATTTTTTAATCAAAATACTAAAGCGCTGATTGTTAAAATTAACGGCTGTAACTTCACCAATTTTTATACTGTAGTTTTGCTGCTGATCAAACAGCTTTAGTGTTCGCCCTTTTATACGCTCTACGAATAAGTAAGGTGTTTGGTCTGGCATCTTTAAACGGATAACATTGATTTCACTTAACTCATGTACCGCCACCCAATTTTGACTCTGCATTAACGTATTATAACTACTAATGCCTTCAGGCTGATAAACAACATCTTGGCTTACAACGCATGCCTTACAGCCCTTTACTGATTCAACTCGCCAGTCAATAGCTGTATTTTTGTAATATAAATTGTCATTTTTTAGTAACCATTCACGTGCATTGTTAGTATCGCTACACGCTATTAGTAAGCTTAAAAAACTACTACCAACAATAAACTTAATACTTAACCCTAGTTTCATATTAATGCTCTTTAATTGCTTTTAACTCAGCAATAATTGCACTACTTGGCTGCGCTTCTTTTATATAACTGGGCAGCGTTTCAATATTAGTAGGTGAGCTTTGTAAATTATACACCTTACTATTATTAGTATTTGGCACGCCAAACCGATTACCTGCACTTTGCATATAAAACTGCAAATTAAGCATGCTCCACTCATTTACATCACTAAGTATTGATATTGTATTATCTTGATTAGTATCAAAGCTGGTTAAGCTTTCGGTGTTAATTGCATTACAGTTAAAATCAACAGGTAGTGAGGCATTTCGATTTAACCCCTGTGCTTCAAGTATTGTACTCTCATTTAAATCTGCTGAACTACCACTTGAATAATCAATAATAAAATCATCTGTAGAGCCTAAATGACTATTAGTATTTGGTGTAATATCGCAGCTAGCATTGCCTGGATAAAAACGCTCATAATAACGATCGCCTTCGTTATTACCTATTGTTGATAAACCCGCTAATTGATATAAATAATTCATAGAGCTTAAATGATTAGGCTTAAAGTTAACCTCTTCATCGCCACCATGGTATAAGCCTAAGTTATGGCCTAGCTCATGAAAGATAGTTGATGCTTGATAATTATAAGTTACATTGGTTGCTATTTGCGTATCGAGCGTTAAGCCCCAGCCCCCCATAGTTACCATTAAATCATTACCGCTGATCTCAGCAATACCCGACCCACTAATACTGCCATCTTCATTTCCACTACTTGCCATTAATAAGTAATGAAAAATGGGTCTGCGGGTTATATCGGTATATTCCATTTTATAAGCAAATAAATTAGGGCTACTTAAATCGTACTCAAACGGAGTATAACTATTAAAAGGGACAACATTTCCGCCACCTAAATCAAAGTTTTGCAGCGCAATATCGCTATTTTGATCAAATAAGTCACCTACATCAAAATGAACGGTATAGCCTTTACTTGCAAATACACTAACAATTTTTTCAAGTGCTGTTCGATGAGGCGTTATTCCAACATCACTACTATCCATATAATCTATTTCAATAAATATATCTTTTTGTGAAGTACGCGCTCCCCATTCATATAAAGGCAGTCCACCAAATGTTGCCCCCTCTACCTCTGCGCAATCTGGAATACCGTCTTCATCATCATCTATTGAGCAAGTTATATCATTAGGCCCTGCCGGAGTATTGAATACTGAGTAGTTCCAGTCTGTATTTTGGTTAGTATCGGTTGCGCCGAGCGTACGCTTTAAGCTGGCGCCCTGCTCTGGCGGTATTTGTGCAGCATTTTCGCCTTGCCACTGCGAGGCTGTTACAGGCTCTTGGGTTGAATTTCCAAACTTAACAAAGTCGATAGTTTGTGTACCCGCACTATTAAGTAATTCTGCAAAACCATTTATGTACCAATAAGGCCTAATTTGATCATTCGCGCTACCAACAAGCACAAGCTTAGTGTTATTTAATGACGCACTTGCTAAAAAGTCATCGCCAAAGCGGCTTTGTAAAATAATATAGGCGCCATTTAAAAGCTCTTTATTAGGCAGCGTAAATATTTGCTCACCACTCAACGTACTATCAGACATATTAATACTGCGAGCTTTAAGAGAGTAGTCTTGTAAATTTACTGTCGCACCGGTGCCGTTATAAAGTTCAATCCAAGGTAAGTCATTACTAAATTGCACAGATGAAAGCTCTGTTATTTTTATATCTTGGCTAGAAGTTGTAAACGAGGTGGCAGTTTGCGCCAAAATAGTTGTGCTATCAAAATTAGCTAAATCAGCTGTAACACGAACAATATATTGAGTGTCTTCATCAAAGCTTGCGCTTAAATTTACAGTATGAAAATAAGTACTTGTGTCGCTGGTAGTACCCGACAAACTTTCAATAGTTAAGGCCAAGCAAGTAGTAAAATTATCTGCTGACACTTGTACGCTTCCAGTACAAGTACCACTGCTAGAGTTAACGGCTAAAGTACTCACGAGCATAATATCTGAAAATGTAATGCTAACAGGGCTATCTACAAATACTGGTTCATTACTATTTTGGGGCGTTACATTACTAATTGTAGCGGGCGTTGAATCAACAACGGTAACATTCAATACAAATTCAGTTGTGTCTTTTGTATCAGTCGCCGTTAACGTATAGCTTTGTGGAGTGATACTGTTTGC
This sequence comes from Pseudoalteromonas sp. NZS100_1, assembly GCF_015864285.1. Taxonomy (NCBI): domain Bacteria; kingdom Pseudomonadati; phylum Pseudomonadota; class Gammaproteobacteria; order Alteromonadales; family Pseudoalteromonadaceae; genus Pseudoalteromonas; species Pseudoalteromonas sp. NZS100_1. The sequence goes on along the minus strand of NZ_JADYXN010000031.1, from coordinate 18,375 downwards.
AGGAGGTGTGTAACTAAAACGTAAGGCTTGGTCATCAATAACACTGATTTGCGCTCCATTTAAATCATCACCAAAGTCAATCTGTACGCTATCGTTATCTGCGTCGCTAACCACTAAGCTAAATTCTGTGGCTTGGTTATATTGCACATTTATATTTACATCATCGGCAGTCGGTGGGTTATTTGGGGCTAATATTACAACTATTTTCTGGGCGTTATTTGTAGCGTTATCGTCATCGGTAACAGTTACTACAAACGTTACATTGGTATTTTGCGCAACAGTGGGCGCATTAAAACTAATACTTGTTTCTGTTTGGGTAAGTTCAACTACAGGGCCACTTGTTTGCTGCCAGGTTATGCTATTAATACTGCCATCGCGGTCTTGTGCATCTGCAACTAGGGTTACACTGTCATCTTTTTCAGCTTCTTCTGGGCCTGTAACAATGACTGTTGGCGCGCTATTTACTTGATTAATTAAAACCGTTTTACTCGCTTGAGCGCTTTTACCGGCATTATCTGTTACGGTTACGCTAAAGCCTAGCGTTGTATTTTCAGATACATTGGGGGCAGTAAAACTAAGTACACCATCTGACTGGCTAAAATCAACATTATCTCCCGCAGACTGAATCCAACTAATAGTGCTTATGGTTCCGTCTGTATCTTGAGCGTTAGCAACCAAACTAACTTGTGTATTAGCAAGGGCACTACTTGGGCCTGTAATATTAACTGTAGGTGCATTATTTTGAGAAGTGATAGTGCCTGAAAATACTTGTTGTGCAGTAGCACCTGAATTATCAGTAACAGTAACTGAAAAACTAAAGGTCGTATCAGTGGTTACACTCGGTGCAGTGGCTGTAAGCGTATTGCCATTAACAATAAATGTAAATTCAGGACCACTAAGTTGTTGCCATTGATAATTGGCTATTTGCCCGTCACTATCACTTGCAAGCGCAGTAATAGTAAACGATTGGTTAGAGACAATAACGTTACTACTAACAGAGAGCGTAACACTGGGCGCAGCGTTACCAGAGGGCGCAGCGTTACCAGAGGGCGTAGTTGAATCACTACCTTCTCCGCCGCCGCCACAACCTGTGATTAAAAGTGATAAAAAAAGTAAACTTAACCATTTATTAATATTGTTTTTTACCACTTTTAGCCTCTACATATTAACTATACAAATTTTGTGGCACCTTAGTAACGTTTAAATGAACGGTTATTTCCTCACGATCATGATAGAGATGTTTAGCTTGTAACTCGTAATTAATACTATGTTTCTCAAGCTCTTTTCTTATCATTGAAAGACATTCATAAACACTATCAAAGCGTTTTTTCATAGGTAGTTTTAAGTTAAATATAAACTCTTTTGCGTATGCATTTACTGCCCAGTCAATCATTAGCGTAGTCACTTTGGTTGGTTTTTCCACCATATCGCACACTAACCAAGTAATATTTCTTTTTTCTGGGCGATATTTAAAACCATCTGCTCTAAAATGTTTAACTTGCCCAGTTTGCATTAAATCGTCATTCATTGGGCCGTTATCAATCGCACTTACAAACATACCACGGCGTACAAGCTGATAAGTCCAACCACCCGGGCATGCACCTAAATCAACACTGCGCATACCTGCTGCCACGCGTGATTCACGTTGTTGCTCAGGAATAAATACATTAAACGCTTCGTCGAGTTTTAACGTTGAACGACTAGGTGCATCGCTTGGCATACGAAGGCGTAAAATACCCATGAAAAATGGAGAATTATTAAAGCTATACGAGTAACCAACATAAGCCGTATTGTTTGTTAAAAACATGACATGCATTACTGGGCGGTTTGCTTTTGGCTCACGCAGTACTGTATTTTGTTTTTCGAGGGCTTTTTTAAGCGGCGTTGATATTTTTTTACAGAACGTTAAAAGCTCTTTGCCTTCATTTGTATCTGGCGTTTCTACGCGCAGCTCTGAGCACAATGTAAAATCTTTAGCAGCTTCAACTACTGCACTTACACGGTCCTCTACTGGCATGTTTTCAAGTAATGTACCGGCAAACCATTGGCGTGCGAACACCATATTTTTAAAATCGACTTTTTTGATTATTTCGTCGCTGTGATGCGCTTCAAAACATTCGTAAACAACATAACCTGTATTTGGCTTTGCTTTTACATACCCTGCAAAACCCTGCTCTGCAGCATGAAACGTTATTTCAGCAGCGGCATCGCTTTCAAAACCACTACGACAATAAATCACAACACTAGACATATTAACCCTTAAACTCTTTAAAACTTAAATCGTGCGACTTGCACTAAAATAACAATCCAACCAATAATAAAGCACAATCCACCAAGCGGTGTTATCGGCCCTAGCCACTTCATATCTGTTAGAGCGAGTAAATATAAACTGCCACTAAAAAGTAGTGTGCCCGTTATAAAAAAGCCACCAGCCCAACTCAGGTTTATGCCCCATTTAATTAAAATAGCCACCGCAATAAGTGCAAGGCCATGCACCATTTGATACTCAGCAGCTGTTTTAAAAACCCCTAATGAATACTCCGATAAACGGCTTTTTAAACCATGGGCAGCAAATGCACCTAACATAACCGAGAGCATACAAAAAATACTGCCGGCCATTAAAAATAATTTAATCATCTAATCCCCTAATCGAGTCTTAACACATCTCTACTTGTTGCTTAATAAATTCAACGGCACTTAACGCTGCTGTTTCTCTATTTTGCAGTTCAGTTACGCCACTTTTTTTACGTGGTTTTAATGAATGATCGCCATCAGTCAGCCATGTGAGTAAAGGCTGTTTTGGCATTTCCATAGTAAGCAGTTCTTCACGTGTACCAAATGTATCTCGCTCGCCCTGTAATACTAAAAAAGGGCAAACAATATCAGCAAAATGATCGGTGCGTAACTTTTCTGGCTTACCCGGCGGATGAAATGGATAACCAAATGCAATAACACCCGAAAGTCTTTGCTCTGTGCTGCACGCAAGCATTGATGCCATGCGTCCGCCCATCGATTTACCGCCTATAAATAACGGTAAATCTGGCTGCGCCTGACCAAGCACTTGCTCATAATAAGTAAGTAGCTTTGGCGCTCGCTCAGGAGGCCTACGTTTATTAGTTTGTTTAGCAATTTGCATATATTCAAAATCAAATAAACCAACATCAACACCTTGCTCGCTTATTAATTTTGCCATATGTTGCATAAAGTCAGAATCGCTACCGGCACCTGCACCATGCGCAAATATAAACTGTGCAATTGCAGGTTGTGCGGTGCTTTTAAACCATTCAATCATTATTAATACTCATGTTCTTGCTCATGCTCTACTAAGCTCAGCATCCACTCTTTAAACGAAACTATTTTACCAAGCTCGGTTTGCGATTCGCGAAGCACTAAGTAATATGCATTTTTACTTTCTAGACTGTGATTAAACGGAATAACCAAACGCCCTGCATCTATGTCGGGTTTAGCTAATACACTATTACCAATTGCCACACCTTGCCCATGTACTGCAGCTTGTAACACCATTGATGAGTGACTAAATATAGGTCCTTGATTTACCTGAATGTTACGCACGCCTGCAGTTTTCATCCACGTTTTCCAGTTTTTACGTGTGGTGTCATGCAATAAGGTGTGATGCGCTAAATCACTAGGTTGATCAAGCGGCTTTAATCCGTTTAATAACATAGGACTACAAAGTGGTACTAAATATTCGGTATGAAGTTTGTACGCTTGTACGCCATTCCAATGACCTCTTCCATAGTAAATAGCAATATCTACGTCATCAGTCAGTGAGTTTTCATCTTGATCTTGTGCTTTTATTCGCACGTCTATCTCTGGGTGTAACTCATTAAACAAACTCAAACGAGGCACTAACCACTGAATAGCAAAACTTGGTGTTAGACTAACTGTTAATGAGCCCTTAGCACCACGGGCTAATAGCTTTTCAGTTGCATCAATAAGCTGAGTAAAAATCTCTTTTATATCTAAAAAATAGCCTTGGCCTTCTTCAGTTAATAATAATGAGCGGTTTTTACGTAAAAACAACTTTAAACCTAAATGCTCTTCAAGTGTTTTTATTTGATGACTTACTGCCGCCTGCGTTACATAGAGCTCTTCTGCAGCCTTAGTAAAACTTAAATGACGCGCAGCCGCTTCAAAGGCTTTTAATGCGTTTAATGGAGGTACCCGTCTTGACATAATAACCAAGCTTAGAATTAGTTTTTCTTATGCATGAGATTATATACATCATATAAGTTTGTGTATATTAAAGGCATAAAAAAAGCGACCTGAGTCGCTTTTTAATAAACATCATGCTTAATTATAAATCGCTTGCACTTGTATCAAGTGGGGCAAAGCTTTTAATTAAATCATCAACCGCTTTCATTTGCGTTAAGTACCCTTCTAACTTACTAAGCGCTAGCGCACATGGGCCATCACATTTAGCTTCGTTAGGGTTTGGATGCGCCTCAATAAATAAACCTGCAATACCTAGCGCCATACCGCTGCGTGCTAGCTCTGCTGCTTGTGCTCGACGACCATCAGCAGAGTCAGCTCGGCCACCAGGGCGCTGAAGTGCATGTGTTGCATCAAAAATAACAGGCGCCATTGCTTTCATGTCATCCATACCCAGCATATCAACCACTAGGTTGTTATAACCAAAGCTAGAACCACGCTCACAAAGTGCGATGTTATTATTACCCGCTTCATTAAATTTAGTAATGATATGGCGCATTTCATGCGGCGCTAAAAACTGTGGTTTTTTCACGTTAATAATTGCACCTGTTTTAGCCATCGCCACAACTAAATCTGTTTGACGTGCTAAAAAGGCTGGTAACTGAATTACATCAACAACTTCAGCAACAGGTGCTGCTTGATGCGGTTCGTGTACATCAGTAATAAGCGGTATGTTGAAGGTCTTTTTAATCTCTTCAAATATTTTTAAACCTTCTTCCATACCCGGACCGCGGTACGAATTGATTGAAGAACGGTTAGCCTTATCAAATGACGCTTTAAATACATAAGGAATATTAAGTTTCGTCGTAACTTCTACGTAATGCTCTGCAACACGCATAGCTAAATCGCGAGATTCTAATACGTTAATACCACCAAACAATACAAACGGTTTGTTGTTTGCTAGTTCAATTTCATTAATTTTAATAATTTGGTCTTTCATTTAAATTCCTTACGGTGCAACTGCTTGCATCATTAATCCACAAATATAAGCCATATAAGTACCCACACCATAGCCCAGTACAGCTAACAGGACACCAACAGGCGCAAGCGAAGGGTGAAATGCTGATGCTACAACAGGTGCAGACGCTGCACCGCCCACATTAGCCTGCGAGCCCACTGCCATATAAAATAACGGTGCTTTAATTAGTTTAGCTACTACTAACATTATGCTTGCATGCACTAACATCCAAATGGCACCAACTAAAAATAACCCTGGGTTATTAAAAATAGCGGTTACATTCATATGCAAACCAATCGATGCAACTAAAATATACAAAAAGCTAGAGGCTACTTTAGAAGCGCCAAACGCTTCTATTTGCCTTACTTTAGTAAACGATAAGCCTATACCAATCGTTGTCGATATAACTATTAGCCAAAAGAATTTACTGTTTAAGCTGTACTCTTTTGCCCACTCATAAGTAGTGCCAAAGTACGGACCTAAAAAGTCAGCGCAAAAATGCGCTAAACCGGTTATACCAAATGCAATTGCAAGGAGTGTCATGTAATCGTTAAGAGTAGGAATACGGGCATGTTCAGCGTGATAGGCTTCAACACGTTTTTTTAAATCTTCAATTGCGCTTGTATCAGCACCCGTAGCTGCATCAATCTTTTTATGGTTTGCTGCCATTAACAATAAAACAGCCATCCAAATATTCGCGACTATTACATCTACTGTAATCATTACAGAAAATATATCACCACCAACTTCAAACATCTCTTTCATTGATGCTTGGTTAGCACCACCGCCAATCCAGCTACCCGCAACGGTTGTCATACCGCGCCATACTGCATCGGGCCCATGACCACCAACAATACTTGGGTCAAATGCACTCACGACTAAAATAGCTAATGGCCCACCAATAACAATGCCCAATGTACCCACTAAAAACATAATGAGCGCTTTAGGGCCTAAGTTAATAATAGCTTTTAAATCAATACTAATGGTAAGCAGTATTAAACAAGCAGGCAGTAAGTAGCGCGAAGCCACATAATAAACATTGGATTTATTACCATCTACAATACCAAAGGTATTTAATAACGAAGGTAAAAAGTAACACAGTAGTAAAGCAGGTACGTATTTATAAAATCGTTTTAAAGCTGGACGCTCACTGTTTGAGGTTTTAAAAATAAACCCCAAAATAATAGCAAGCAAACCAAGCACAACGGCATCATTTGTAATTAATGCGCTTTGAGTTTCAACCATAATTATTCCTATTCTTAATGGTGCGTTTTATTATTATCTTCTAGTTCTTCTATTTGGTGTTGAATAATCTCTATTGCAGGATCGTCCGGACACTCATCGACAAAAAACTGTAAATCATCACGTGCCATTTTAGGGCAACCGAGCTGATTTAATAAGTAACCTCTGTCGCGTCTCTCATACGGGTCGTCGCCTATTAGCTCCATTAGCATCTCTACACAGGTCAAAGCATGACCAAATTTGTTTTCGCTAATGAAAGACCACTTTTGCTGAGCTAAAAATAGCTTATATACTTCGTCATCAAAAATTAACTCTAAAGGCTCTTGTTCTTGCCCATCATCTTCATCTGCGTTTTCAGGGATGATATACCAGCTTTGTTGCCCGCTGCTTGGCTCAATTATGTAGCCCTCTTCATCACTTATCGCCACATGAACACCAACATCACCCAGCGTAAGACTAAGATTTGCATCAAAGTTAGCTTGTTGTAAAAAGTGACAAAGTATAATTGCAAGCGTTGTTGGTGAGCCACTACGCATAGAAAGCGTATAGCTTAATGTATTTAATTTGTATTCTGGCACTTTTAAGCCTGAGGCACTAAATAGCCAATCGCTGTAAAACATATCTAATAATTTTTCGAAGCAATCGTGCTCATCACTCACTTTTAAACACAGCGCTGAAATTTGCTGTTCAAAGTCAGTTAAAGTTTCATAACATGGTGTTAAATCTATCTGAGGGTCCCATTTTGACTCTGCTTTAATACAGCGGTAAATCGCTGGAGGTGTAAATTCATCGTAAGCATCATCAAGATAAGATTCATCGTGTTCGTCAAACCCGAGGGTAGTCATTAATACTGCAACATTTTAGAAAACGAAGGCGTAGTTTACCTAACTTTAAAGCTATATACCAATATAGAGATTTTTTTGAATATTTTCTGAGAGGGAGTCGTATTTGAGCTTTATAAAACAACTATAAAGCTCAAATAGTCAGGTATTACTTAAAGCAAAAAAGCTGATTTAGACGTCGCTAAATAACCTATCGCTAAAATAACAGCAGTGTTAACTAAAACGTAAGCAACTTTAGCCGTCATTTTAGTTTGTCTGGCGCTTTTAGCCCCAATACCAATATATATAACCACTAAAACTATTTTTTCTAATAGCCAATATTGTTCAAACGGGTTAATTTTAGCCATAAATATAAGCGTAAGTGCCGACACTAATAACAAAGTATCTATACTATGACTACCAATCATTACCGCTTTATTTTTTGCTAATTTACCACTGCCCATTCGCGAAAATGCGCGAACATAAAATAAAATCACACTCAACATCGCAATTGCCATGTGTGAATGCTTTACTGCTAAATAATCCATATGCCCCTGTACTTCTGTTTTATAAAAATTTAATCAGGAAAACGGTTAAGAACCGCTTCTAACTCATCAAGCTTCTCGTTAAATACTTCAACCAATTTTGGTTCAAAGTGTGTGCCTTTTTGAGCGTTAATTTCATCAACTACGTTTTGCAGTGTCCAAGGTTCTTTATAGCATCGTTTATGGCGAAGTGCATCGTATACATCAGCAAGTGCAACTATACGACCAAATACATTAATTGCGTTTCCGCTTAAACCTTGTGGGTAACCAGAGCCATCCCATTTTTCATGATGCTCTTTTGCAATAATTGCGCCTGCACTAACAATCTCATGCGGCGAGTCTTTTAAAATAGTATAGCCTTTATCAGTATGGGTTTTCATCACTTCCCATTCTTGGGCGTCTAACTTTGCTGGTTTATTTAATACCGCATCAGGAATGCCCACTTTGCCTACATCATGAAGAGGCGACGCCAACCTTACTAAATCAGCATCATGCTTAGATAAGCCATACCCTTGTGCCAATATATGACAAATATGTGCTACACGCTTAACATGATTACCCGTTTCTGTTGAGCGTTGCTCTACCGCTTCACTTAACCTGTAAACAAGCTCTTGTTGCGTTGCTTCTATTTCAGACTGAAGTTGTACATTTTCAAACGCAAGTTGCACGTTTTGAGAGAAAATCTTAATTAAATGGCGCTGAGTATCCGTTAAATCCTTTGGAATACCTGATATAAATAGCATCGAATTATGATTGTACTCACTGCTACAATACGCAAATAAGTAGTTATCTTTATAAATAATGCTTTTTTCATTAAGCGCCTGATGACATGCACTTAATTGTTCAGCTTGTAATACCTCATCGAGCTCTTTACCTTCACTTTTTTCAAAGTCACCGGTACCCGAGCAAACAATTAATTTTTTATTATTTTGTGCTTCAGGATTTTGCGCAACTAAAGTAGTTGCATACATAGCTTGATCAGCAATACCGAGTAAAGAAGTTAACTGCTGCATAACGCCTTCAATAAAGTGCTCTATTGAATGCGCAGAAAAAATATCACGGGACGCTATAATTATTTTCTCAAGCCCTTCGCGTGACTGCTCAATCGAAATAATATCCCGATACGAACGCAGGCTCGACATAATAACAGTAAATAACTTTTGAGCCGTTAGCTCTGTTTTAGATTTGTAATCGTTAATATCATAATTAATAATTACTTGTCGTTCAGGTGCTTGACCAGGTTGACCCGTTCTTAAAATAATTCGAATATGATTATTTTTAGCTTCTTCACGAATAAACTTAGCAACTTGCAAACCGGCATCATCGGTCTCCATTACTACATCAAGTAGTACAATGGCTGCATCTGGATGCTCTTTCACAAGCTCTTTTGCTTCAGCACCTGAGTACGCACTAATAAATTCTAAGCGTTTATTTTGAAACTCAAAATCACTCAACGCTAGTTTTGTAACAGCATGAACTTCAGGTTCATCATCAACGATTAATACTTTCCAGGTACCGAGTTCAATCTCATTGATTGCTTCTTCTGGCTCATCTGAAAATAAAAAATCACCCATCATAGTCGAAATTCCTTCATGGCATTATTTAACGCACTAGCAGGCAATTATTATTCTTTAGGGCCACTGTGCAAACGTTACACGGTCATTATCACCAAAGTCTTTCACTGTTTTAATATCCACAAATGCCATTTTTTTGAAGAAATGACGAACAGCTTCACCTTGCTCAAAACCGTGTTCTATTAAAAGATAGCCACTAGATAACAAATAGTCACGTGATTGTGTAATTATTTGTTTAATATCAGACATTCCACAATCATCAGCCACTAATGCCGACAAAGGCTCAAAGCGCACATCGCCCTGATTTAAATGTATATCACTGCTTTCAATATAAGGCGGGTTGGTAACAATTAGGTTAAACTTTTCGCCATGTAACTCGCTAAACCAATTACTTTGCTTAACGCGCACGTTATTAATTGCCAGTCGCTGCTGATTACGTGTAGCAAGTGCAACTGCATCGCTTACTCTATCTACTGCAATAATTTGCCAGTTAGGCATTTCACTACCCAATGCCAACGCAATTGCACCAGTACCCGTGCCTAAATCAAGCACTTTAGATGTAGCAGGTACAGCCACTTCAAGTGCTTGCTCTACTAACGTTTCAGTATCTGGTCGAGGTATTAAAGTTGTTGCGTTAACTTCAAGCGATAAGCTCCAAAATTCACGTTGCCCCGTAATATGTGCAACAGGTTCACCGTTTAAACGTCTTTGGCAAAATGTATTAAATTGCTGTTGTTGTTCGGCATTAAGCGCATGCTCTGGCCAAGTAAAAAGGTAACTGTGAGGTTTTTGAAGAATATGTAGAAGTAAAACTTGTGCGTCTAATTTAGCACTTTCGCTGCTAGGTGCTAATAAATTAGCGCCTGCAGCAATAGCTTGTTCAAGAGTTTGGCTCACGATTACTCGTCGCCCATAGCCGCTAATAAGTCAGCTTGATGTTCTTGCATTAATGGGTCAATAACGCAGCTTAAATCACCCGCTACCACTTCATTCAAACGATAAAGTGTTAAGTTAATACGGTGATCGGTAATACGACCTTGTGGGTAGTTATAAGTACGGATACGTTCAGAACGATCGCCACTACCTACTAAGTCACGACGTTCAGATGCTTCTGCCGCATGGCGCTTTTCATCTTCAGCCTGTTGTAAACGTGCTGCAAGTACTGACATCGCTTTAGCACGGTTTTTATGCTGTGAACGTTGATCCTGACACTCAACCACAACACCGGTAGGTATATGTGTAAGTCGAATAGCAGAATCTGTTTTATTAACGTGCTGACCACCTGCGCCTGATGCACGAAATGTATCAACTTTTAAATCTGCGGTATTAATTTGTATCGCTTCTGCCTCTGGTACTTCCGCCATTACCGCAACAGTACACGCAGAGGTATGAACTCGCCCTTGTGACTCAGTTTCTGGCACACGTTGTACGCGGTGTACACCTGATTCAAACTTTAATTGACCGTAAACGCCTTCGCCACTAATATTTGCAATAACTTCTTTGTAACCACCGTGCTCACCTTCATTGGTGCTCACAACTTCTACTTTCCATTTTTTAGTTTCTGCATAGCGGCTGTACATACGGAATAAGTCGCCAGCAAAAATAGCCGCTTCATCACCGCCTGTTCCAGCGCGTACTTCAACAAACACGTTGTTATTATCTCGCGGATCTTTTGGCAACATTAATACTTGAATTTGATCTTCAATTGCCAAAATTTGTGCTTTAGCTTCTTTATATTCTTCTTGCGCCATTTCACGCATTTCAGGGTCAGAATCTTTAAGCATTTCTTCTGCACTGGCTAAATCATCTTGCGTTTCTTTGTAAGTTAAAAACGTTTTTACAATCTCTTCAAGCTCAGAGTATTCTTTTGAAAGCCCACGAAAACGATTTTGATCACTAATGACCGACGGGTCGCTTAGTAGCGCTTGTACTTCTTCGTAACGCTCTACTAAGGTTTCTAATTTATTATAAACAGACTCTTTCATTTAACGGTTATTCCTGATCAATACCTAACATTTTTTTCAACTGGTTTAGCTGCGCCACTTCACCTTTTTTCGCTGCGTCTTGTATTGCACGGGTAGGCGCGTGCATTAAGCGATTGGTTAATTTATTGGCGAGCTCTAATATAATTTTTTCTGCATCTTTACCTGTATTTAGCTGACTAACAGCACGCTCTACAAGTTCTGACTTAATTGTTTGTACATCATTTCGATAATGGCGGATTAAATCTACCGAATCGAGTGAGCGCATCCACATTGCAAATTCTTTGGTGCGTTCAGTAATAATTATTTGCGCTTGCTGTGCAGCTTGCTCACGCGCTGCCATATTCTCGCTTACAATGGTTTGTAAGTCATCAACGGAATATAAATAGGCAGCATCTAGCTCACCTACTTGGCTTTCTATGTCGCGCGGAACCGCAATATCTATAAATAGCATAGGCTTGTGACGGCGCTGCTTAAGCGCTTGCTCAACCACCCCTTTACCAATAATAGGTAAAGTACTGGCGGTAGAACTAATGACTATATCGGCTTTATGTAAACGCTCTGGCAATTGCGCTAAAGCAATTACATCCGCCGACACCTCATCAGCTAAGCTTCGAGCTCGCTCAATAGTTCGGTTCGCAACGGTGATATTTTGTGGCTCATTTTGATATAAATGTTTAGCAACTAACTCTATGGTTTCGCCGGCGCCAATTAATAATACGTTTGTTTTATCGAGCTTACCGTAAATATGCTTCGCTAAATTAACAGCTGCAAATGCAACCGATACAGCGCTTGCGCCAATATTTGTTTCGGTTCTAACTTGTTTCGCCACCGAAAATGTTTTTTGAAACAATCTATCAAAAGTAACACCTACAGCATCATGGGTTTTAGCGCTAAAAAACGATTGTTTTATTTGCCCTAAAATTTGCGGCTCCCCTAATACCAAGGAATCTAAACCGCAAGCTACGCGCATTAAGTGGTTAATGGCGTCATTACCTTCATGGCAGTATATATTGCTGCTCAGTTCATGTTCATCCAAACCATGGAAACTGGCAAGCCAAGTCAACAGTGTTTGGGAATTTTGCTGAGCGAGGCTACAATAGATCTCGGTTCGATTGCAGGTAGACACAATAACCGCTTCATTAAAGTCGGCATGGCCGCTTAATTGTTGCAACGCCTCTGAAATTTGCTCAGGCGAAAAGGCCACTTTTTCACGTAATTCTACGGATGCGGTTTTGTGATTTATACCTAGTGCTATTATGGTCATATTTGCCAAATATTGCTGAGCCCTACTTCAAAGGCGGTAATTTTACCAAAAATCAGCGGAATATGGAAAGTAAGGAACAACATTTGATTCGACAATATTTGATTTTATTCATGTTTTTTTTGTTTTTAGGTGGCTGTGCTCATCAAATTGATACAAAAACAACACTTTATGATGATTGGAAACCACGTTTAGCTGCTCAAAAAACTTGGCAGGTCGAGGGTAAACTCGCGTTTATTAGCCCAAAAGAGCGTCAATCTGCAAACTTAAATTGGCAGCAAACAACAAATTCCAATAATTTAATACTGACTACTTTTATTGGTACGCGTATTTTGTCGCTTAAACAAACAGCAAATGGTGCTGAATTAGAATTTGACGGCGATGAGTACTTTGATACTAACGCTTCAGAGCTTTTAAAGCGTTTAACGGGTTTTACACTCCCTGTTGATAATGCCGATAATTGGCTTAAAGGGACTATTGATGACCAAAGTTTAGTTGTTGATGAGTTAGGCCGCGCAAAGCAAGTATTATGGTTTGATAATACAGGCAAAAAATGGCAAATAGATTATGGCACTTACGTACAAAATGCAGGTTACTGGTTACCAACCAAACTAACGTTAAAGCATCAACAAATAAAAATTAAGATTCAACTCTACGATTGGCAGTTTAAATAAGCATGAATAACAAAACCTCTTTTTCACTTATTGCTCCGGCAAAACTCAATTTATTTTTACATATAAATGCGCGCCGAGAAGATGGCTATCACGAACTTGAAACCTTATTTACTTTTTTAAATTTTGGTGATGAGTTGTACTTTGAGTTAACAACGGATGGCAGCATTTCTATCGATGGTGATACTAAAGACATACCCTTAACTGATAATCTCATCTATAAAGCGGCACTTTTATTACAAACGTACTGTAAAATCCCTTTAGGTGTAAAAATAAATTTAATTAAACGCTTACCGATGGGAGGAGGTGTTGGAGGTGGTTCATCCGATGCTGCAAGTACTTTATTAGCCCTAAATAAATTATGGAAATTAGAACTAAATTTGGAAACCCTAGCCCAATTAGGGCTTAAATTAGGCGCTGATGTTCCGGTGTTCATACAAGGTCAAAGCGCCATAGCACATGGTATTGGTGAGAAATTGCACCACGTAGAACTTGAACAAAAATGGTACTGTGTTGTGCACCCAAATCAACATGTAAGTACGGCTAAAATATTTACACACCCCGATTTAAAACGCGACACACCAAAAATAATAGGCGATTGGAAACACCATATTTTAACCAACGATTGTGAGCCTTTAGTTAAAAAGCTTTGCCCCGAGGTTGAAAAAACCCTCCAGTGGTTGCTAAAATACGCACCGTCGAAGATGACCGGAACAGGTTCATGTTGTTTTGTCGAATTTGCTAGTCAAGTTCAAGCACAAGATGTACTTGAAAATCTCCCCCATACTTGGCAGGGTTTTGTGGCTTCAAGCGCAAATGTCTCACCTGCTCATACGGAGTTAACCGCCATTTTCGATCAATGAAGTAACGTACAAGTAATCATAAGTTAACTTGCAGTGGTATTTATTACTGCTCGTTAGTCCAAATATTCAGTGCCTGAGGAACCCTACCGTGCCTGACATGAAGCTCTTCGCTGGTAACGCAACACCTGAGTTAGCTCAAAAAGTTGCAAAACGTTTATATATTGAATTAGGCGATGCTGTTGTTGGCCGTTTTAGCGACGGTGAGATCAGTGTTCAAATAAATGAAAACGTTCGTGGCTCGGATGTTTTTATATTGCAATCAACCTGTGCCCCTACAAACGATAACTTAATGGAGCTTATCGTTATGGTTGATGCTCTACGTCGTGCGTCTGCAGGTCGTATTACTGCCGTCATTCCTTATTTTGGTTATGCGCGCCAAGACCGTCGTGTGCGTTCTGCTCGTGTTCCAATTACCGCTAAAGTTGTTGCCGATTTCTTATCAAGTGTGGGTGTTGACCGTGTTCTTACGGTTGATTTACATGCGGAACAAATCCAAGGCTTCTTTGATGTACCAGTAGACAACGTATTTGGCAGCCCTGTATTACTTGAAGATATGAAAGAACGCGACTTTGAAGACGTCGTTGTTGTATCTCCAGATATTGGTGGTGTTGTACGTGCGCGTGCAATTGCAAAACTACTAAACGATACCGATTTAGCTATTATTGATAAACGTCGCCCACAAGCAAACGTTTCTCAAGTAATGCATATTATTGGTGACGTTGAAGGCCGTGATTGTATTATCGTAGATGATATGATTGATACCGGTGGTACGTTATGTAAAGCCGCTGAAGCACTTAAAGAACATGGCGCTAAGCGTGTATTTGCATACGCAACGCACCCTATTCTTTCAGGTAAAGCAGCAGAGAACCTACGTGACTCAATGATTGACGAAGTAATTGTAACTGACTCAATTCCGCTATCTGACGAGCTTAAAGCCCTTGATAAAATAAAGGTACTTACGCTTGCTGACATGTTAGCAGAGACTATTCGTCGTATTAGTAACGAAGAATCTATCTCAGCGATGTTTGAACACTAAGATTAAACATTCCTGAGTATAAAAGCGCCTTTTGGCGCTTTTTTTGTAAGCGATGTTTATTTTGTCTGAGCGTGGTGGTATGATAGCGCGCCTTTTGGCTAGGGACCTTGGTCGCAAAGGCCCTACACATTTAAATAACTGGAGACATCATGTCTAACAAAACTTATACGTATAACGCTGAACTTCGCGTAGAAACTGGTACTGGTGCGAGCCGCCGCCTACGTCGCGAAGACAAAGTTCCTGCAATCCTTTACGGAGCTGACAAAGAAGCTTTATCTCTTACTTTTGCTCATAAAGATATGATCAAAGCGCAAGAAGACGAAGGTTTCTACACGCATATCCTTACGCTTAACGTAGATGGCGAAGCTGTTGAAGTAATCTTAAAAGATATCCAACGTCACCCATTCAAACCTAAGCTTACTCACCTTGATTTCCAACGTGTAGATGCTACTCATAAATTTCAAACTAAAGTTCCTCTTCACTTCATCGGTGAAGATATTGTAACTAAAGCTGGCGCAACTGTTGTTCACCAGTTAACTGAAGTTGAAATCTCGTGTCTTCCAAAAGCACTTCCAGAATTCATTGAAGTAGATGTGTCTAAGTTTGTTGTTGGCGATTCTGTTCATATTTCTGACCTTACTTTCCCTAAAGGCGTAAGCTCTGTAGATTTAGGTAAAGGCGAAGGCCATGATCAGTCTATCCTGACTATCAAAGCAAACAAAGCAGCTCCAGTTGAAGACGACGCTGCAGCAGCAGAATAATTTTTAAGGTCTCGCAACCTTGAATTCTATTCAAATGCTTGTGGGCCTGGCTAATCCAGGCCCCGAATACGCAAACACACGCCACAATGCAGGTGCTTGGTTCATCGAGCAAATCGCTGCACGCTACAACTGCACTCTAAAACACGATCCTAAATATCACGGCCTTACTGGCAAAGTGATAATTCAAGGCCAAGAATTCAAATTATTGATCCCCACTACTTACATGAATTTAAGTGGTAAAGCGGTCAGTAGTTTAGCTAATTTTTTCAAAATCCCTGTCGAGGACATTTTAGTTGCCCATGACGAATTGGATTTAGACCCAGGTGTTGCCAAATTAAAAAAAGGCGGCGGACATGGCGGTCATAATGGTTTAAAAGACATTATTGCAAAAATGGCAAATCAAAAAGACTTTATGCGTTTACGCATAGGTGTAGGTCATCCGGGGCATCGTGAAATGGTAACTGGTTGGGTGCTTGGAAAAGCGGCCAAAGTAGACCAAGAAAAAATGGATGCTGCTGTTGATGAAGCAGTTCGTTGTATGGAAATACTTGCAAAAGATGGTGTGTTAAAAGCACAAAACAGACTACATTCGTTTAAACCCTAATAACTTGGGTTCAAGCACATCGTTTAAACGAATCTAAACAAGGTATCTTACTATGGGTTTTAAATGTGGCATCGTTGGCTTGCCTAACGTTGGTAAATCAACGCTTTTCAATGCACTAACTAAAGCGGGTATTGAAGCCGCTAACTTTCCTTTTTGTACCATTGAGCCTAATACAGGTGTGGTACCTGTGCCAGATCCTCGTCTAGACGAACTTGCAAAAATTGTTAATCCTCAACGAGTTCTTACCACTAGTATGGAATTTGTAGACATTGCTGGCTTAGTAAAAGGCGCATCTAAAGGTGAAGGCCTTGGTAACCAGTTTTTAGCTAACATTCGTGAAACCGATGCAATTGGCCACGTAGTTCGCTGTTTTGAAGATGAAAACATCATCCACGTAGCAGGCACTATTGACCCTGCTGACGATATTGACGTAATCAACACTGAGTTAGTGCTTGCTGATATGGATAGTGCTGAAAAAGCCCTTTTCCGTAATTCAAAAAAAGCTAAAGGTGGCGATAAAGACGCTAAAGAGCAAAATGCTGTACTTGAAAAAGTAAAAGTGCATCTTGACGAAGGCTTAACTTTACGTGGTCTAGCACTAACTAAAGAAGAAAAAGCAGCAATTAGCTCTATAAACTTCTTAACGATTAAACCAACAATGTATATTGCAAACGTTGCTGAAGATGGTTTTGAAAATAACCCATACCTTGATCGTGTACGCGCTATTGCCGCAGCTGAAGATGCGATTGTTGTTCCTGTATGTGCCGCTATCGAATCTGAACTTTCAGAATTAGATGACGAGGATAAGCTTGAGTTTATGGCTGATCTTGGCCTAGAAGAGCCAGGCCTTAACCTTGTTATTCGTGGTGGTTATGAATTACTACAATTACAAACTTACTTTACAGCTGGCGTAAAAGAAGTACGCGCATGGACAATCCCTGTAGGTGCAACAGCACCACAAGCAGCGGGTAAAATCCATACCGACTTCGAGCGTGGCTTTATTCGTGCGCAAACTATTGCTTTTGACGACTTTGTTGCCTTTAAAGGTGAGAGTGGCGCAAAAGAAGCAGGTAAGATGCGTCAAGAAGGTAAAGAGTACATTGTTAAAGATGGCGATGTAATGAACTTCTTGTTCAACGTATAAGTACAAATTAAACCAATTTAACTTGGTAATAATTTTTAAAGGCTCGTTTTTACGAGCCTTTTTTGTATTTAAGTATTATAAAAATAATAATTGAGCACAATCAGGGCCTGTTGACCTTTTAGGATTGAAATTTGTTCAATCTAGGGGCTATTTAATCGCGGCGCGAGGTTTGTAACCTAGTGGGCTAAGTAAAAACCGAGCAACAAAGAGTAAATTGCCCCTAGGCAGAACCCTTCGGGCAGCGCATGTTTGGCATTTATGCTGCGTTATCGCCTATTTATGGGGAATAACCACACTACATAGGCTCTGCCTTGTCTAAATACCAAACACACTGCTGCAAATTTAACCTCAAAAGATAAACAGGCCCTAATCATCTTTGTAATATCACTCAATTAAAGAAGTACAGGGTTAATTAAGATTCTGCGTATTTAAGGCAGCTAAAAAAACAGCATTTTTATTAAAATTTAGCCTGTTAGCTTAATTTTCCTGCAAACAAACACAGTTAAGTGTTTTTTTGCAAAAAAGGTGTTGACGAATTTGGGTCATATCAGCATAATACGCCCCGCACTCAGCGATGAAGTGCTAACAAAAAAAGATGGCTAAGTAGCTCAGCTGGTTAGAGCACATCACTCATAATGATGGGGTCACAGGTTCAAATCCCGTCTTAGCCACCATTT
>NZ_JADYXN010000308.1:0-538 GCF_015864285.1 Pseudoalteromonas sp. NZS100_1 | reverse complement strand
AAAGGCAACTACATGGAAAGGCCCGGCCGCGATGCCGGGCCTTTTTCATATGGCGGCGAGCACCCGCTGCGCCTGCACCAGATGCGGGCGATCAATCATCTTGCCGTCCAGCTTCAGCACGCCGGCACCCGGATTGGCGGCAAAGGCATCGACCACCGCGCGGGCATGATCGACCTCCGCCTGGGTCGGAGTAAAGCCGGCATTGATCGCAGCGACCTGAACCGGATGGATCGCCATCATGCCGGTAAAGCCGTCGCGCCGTGCCCGGCCGACATAAGCGGCCAGATCGTCCATCGCGTCGATCCGGGGAAAGACCGTATCGATTGCCGCGACACCGGCGGCATGGGCCGCGAACAGGGTCAGGCTGCGCGCCATCTCGATCGGCGCGGTATAGCGACCATCTTCCTCGCGCGCGCTGGTGGCGCCGATCGAGGCGGGCAGATCCTCCGCGCCCCAGGTGAGGCCAGCCAGCCGATCACGAACGCCGCGATAGCTGCCAAGCTCGAACAGGGCGGCGGGCGTTTCCGTGGCGATCGGC
>NZ_JADYXN010000307.1:0-538 GCF_015864285.1 Pseudoalteromonas sp. NZS100_1 | reverse complement strand
CGTGCGTCGCCGCCCCGATCTCGACCATGCCCGGCTTCATGACGCCGACCGGTTTGGCGGGCAAATCATCGGCAAGAACAACATTCCCATGCGCTTCGCTTAACATCCGCAACATCTTTCTCTCCTTTGCTTGGTTGCTTGGTGCGTCCTCAATCTTGCCACGGCTCTGTTGCAAACATGGGGGACTGCCGAGCGGCGTCACCCTGTTGGGGGATCAGGCAGCATTGGCGAAATGCTGATTGAGCACGTCCATGGCCTCGGTCATGACCGAGGGGCCAATGCCAAATGATCTTTCGATCAGACGCACCTCGCCCCTGATCCCTGGCTGCAGGCACCATGCCCGGGCCTGCCCTTTGCGCAGGGCGCGCATGACCTCGAAGCCCTTGATCGTGGCATAGGCTGTCGGCATCGATTTGAAACCACGCACGGGCTTGATCAGCATCTTGAGCTTGCCATGATCGGCCTCGATCACGTTGTTCAGATATTTTACCTGCCGGTGTTCGGTTTCCTCGGCGAGCTTCCCTTCTCGTTTCAACTC
>NZ_JADYXN010000306.1:0-539 GCF_015864285.1 Pseudoalteromonas sp. NZS100_1 | reverse complement strand
CAGGCCGTCTGATAGGCGAGCAGCGCGTAGGCGGCGGCGTGCGACTTGTTGAAGCCATAGCCGGCAAACTTGTCGATCAAGTCGAACAGTTCGTTGGCCTTGGCCGGCTTGATGTCGCTCTTGGCACAGCCCTCGACGAAGCGCAGGCGCTGGGCGTCCATTTCCGCCTTGATCTTCTTGCCCATGGCGCGGCGCAGAAGGTCGGCGTCGCCAAGCGAGTAGCCGGCCAATATCTGCGCGGCCTGCATCACCTGTTCCTGATAGACGAAGATGCCGTAGGTTTCGGCGAGGATTCCTTCGAGCAGCGGGTGCGGGTAGGCGATCGGCTCGCGCCCGTTCTTGCGCGCCCCGAACAGCGGGATATTGTCCATCGGCCCCGGACGATAGAGCGCGACGAGCGCGATGATGTCGCCGAAATTGGTCGGTTTCACCGCCGACAGCGTGCGCCGCATACCTTCGGATTCGAGCTGGAACACCCCGACGGTCTCGCCGCGCTGGAGCAGTTCGTACACCGCGGTGTCGTCCCATGCCAACGTATC
>NZ_JADYXN010000305.1:0-540 GCF_015864285.1 Pseudoalteromonas sp. NZS100_1 | reverse complement strand
GGCGGCGAACAGATCCCCGTCCGGATGCAGTCTTTCGCGCACCGGCAGGCTCAGTCCACCCATCGCCTCGCGGAGTTCCTGCCGCGCGACGACGTGGCCAATCCCCATGCCGCCAAGGTGCGCCTTGTCGAGCAGGGTGAGGCCAGCCGGGAAAAGCTCGCGATAGATGACGCGCTCGCCGAGTCCCGGGATGACGCGGAACCCGACGCGCCGCGACAACTGGGTCAGCGCCTCGCCGACGCGGCGCATATTGTGCGCGTCGACGTGCTGGAGGCGGTTGCGCAGAATGATCCAGTCCATCGTCCGCCCGTCGGTCTTCGCGCGCGTCTTGCGCGCGTCCCAGATCAGTTCGGAATAGAAGCTGGGGCGGGTAACCTGAAAGGTTTCGGGATCAACCTGTCCGATCAGGTCGAAGTCGATGAAACTGTCGTTGATCGGGGTGACGAGCGTATCGGCGCTGGTCGCGAGGTGGCGCGCAAAGACGTCGTCGCGGCCCGGGGTGTCGGCGATCAGATCATCGACGTCTTCGCTCAGCGCCGC
>NZ_JADYXN010000304.1:0-541 GCF_015864285.1 Pseudoalteromonas sp. NZS100_1 | reverse complement strand
CTGACCTTTATCCACCGGTCAAAATTGATGCTGACCCGTCGACCGGAAAGTACGCCAAGCAAAAGCAAGGTTGATCCCCGGACAACGCGACTGACTTCAAGCGTTTCCCTTTCAACAATTTCACGTACTGTTTAACTCTCTTTCCAAAGTTCTTTTCATCTTTCCCTCACGGTACTTGTTCGCTATCGGTCTCTCGCCAATATTTAGCTTTAGATGGAATTTACCACCCATTTAGAGCTGCATTCCCAAACAACTCGACTCTTTGAGAGCACATCACAAAGCCCTGGTAGTCCGTGTCAAAGACGGGATTCTCACCCTCTATGACGCTCCGTTCCAGGAGACTTGTACACGGTCCAGCGCGGATAATGCTTCTCTAGATTACAACTCGGGCAGCCGCAAGGACTACCAGATTTTAAATTTGAGCTTTTCCCGCTTCACTCGCAGTTACTAGGGGAATCCTTGTTAGTTTCTTTTCCTCCGCTTATTGATATGCTTAAGTTCAGCGGGTAATCAATAAGCGGAGGAAAAGAAACTAACAAGG
>NZ_JADYXN010000303.1:0-541 GCF_015864285.1 Pseudoalteromonas sp. NZS100_1 | reverse complement strand
ATTTTCGAAGCGGACGGCACGTCCGCTGACTCGGAAAATGCGGCAAACCATAAGTTGAGGAGACGGGCACTTCTGCTCGTTTCCCCTTCCAATATCCGTTCGCCCTGAGCGAAGTCGAAGGGCAGGCTGAGCATGGCGAAGCCACTTCGTCCGCTCGGGGCGAACGGGTTTGGAAATAAAGATATGACCGTCATCACCCGCTTCGCCCCGTCGCCGACCGGCCATCTCCATGTCGGCAATATCCGCGCCGCGCTCCACAACTGGCTGTGGGCGCGCAAGTCCGGCGGCCAATTCCTGCTGCGCCTCGACGACACCGATCTGGAACGTTCGCGCCCCGAATATGCGGACTCGATTCTGGCCGATCTCACCTGGCTCGGCCTCGACTGGGACGGCGAGGAAAAACAGTCGGACCGCTTCGCCCTCTATGAAGCGCGGTTCGCGGCGTTGAAGGCCTCGGGCCATGTCTATCCCGCCTATGAAACCCAACAGGAACTGGAACTGCGCCGCAAGGTCCTGCTCGGCCGCGGCCTGCCCCCAGTCT
>NZ_JADYXN010000302.1:0-542 GCF_015864285.1 Pseudoalteromonas sp. NZS100_1 | reverse complement strand
TGATCGCCGCGTCGAACGGCCAGCGCTGGCCCGGTCGGCTGTCGAGGATCGGGCCGCCGGTCGCGGTGACGATCACGGCATGGCCGCGCACATCGCCGCTGCCCGACAGGCGCAGGCCGCGCGGATCGACGGTCAGCGCGGCATCGACCGATCGCCCGCGCTTGTCGTCGCGATAGGCGATGCGGCTGTCGGTAACGATCAGGCTGCGCAGCGCCGGACGGCCGCCGCGCCTGTCGCTGCCCTTGCTGCGCTCGCCGCTCCAATTCTCGCGGCCCTGCGCGTCGCGATAGAAATGGAGCCGGGCACGCCGTGCCTCCAGCCGCTCTAGCACCGGTCCGCCGGTCAGCAGACCCCAGACCGAAAAGCCGGCACGGATCTCGCCGATCCGGGCCAGGTCGGGCAAAGCGGGCCTGACCCAGCCGGGTTGCGGCACGCGCAGGTCGCGCAGGGTGACGACGGGGTGGAAGGACAGGCTGTCTTCCCGCGCCATAGCGCCGATCGTCACCGGCTTGCCGATGCGGTCGGACAGGCGGCGCTCGATT
>NZ_JADYXN010000301.1:0-542 GCF_015864285.1 Pseudoalteromonas sp. NZS100_1 | reverse complement strand
TGGGTGATTAGCTCAGTTGGGAGAGCATCGCCCTTACAAGGCGAGGGTCACTGGTTCAAGTCCAGTATCACCCACCACA
The DNA here is from genome assembly GCF_015864285.1 of Pseudoalteromonas sp. NZS100_1. Lineage (NCBI taxonomy): Bacteria > Pseudomonadati > Pseudomonadota > Gammaproteobacteria > Alteromonadales > Pseudoalteromonadaceae > Pseudoalteromonas > Pseudoalteromonas sp. NZS100_1. The sequence continues at coordinate 463 of NZ_JADYXN010000301.1, read as the reverse complement.
TATAAATCCTATTATTATATCAATAGTTGCGTACTAAAATTGTAATATGGGTCGTTAGCTCAGTTACAAGATAAGAGAGCATCATCGCTTTTAATAAAAGATGGCGAGGTTCACTGGTTAAAGTCCAGTACTATCTATATAGGTAGTAGCATGTAATACGGGTCGTTAGCTCAGTTGGGAGAGCATCGCCCTTACAAGGCGAGGGTCACTGGTTCAAGTCCAGTACGACCCACCATTTTTTAAAATGGTGTATATTACAAAAATCTAAATGGGTGATTAGCTCAGTTAGAAAAAAGAGAGCATCACCGCTATTGACAAGTAACGGCGAAGTTCACTGGTTCAAGTCCAGTACTATTTATTTTAATAGTAGCGTTTTAATTTATATGTGGGTGATTAGCTCAGTTGGGAGAGCATCGCCCTTACAAGGCGAGGGTCACTGGTTCAAGTCCAGTATCACCCACCA
>NZ_JADYXN010000300.1:0-542 GCF_015864285.1 Pseudoalteromonas sp. NZS100_1 | reverse complement strand
GACTTTACCACTCCACCGCGGAGGAGTGATCGCCGTCATAAACGGCCTCATCGGATCGGCTGCGGCCTGAAGCCGTTGCCTCAGAGGCGGCGCCAACACGAGTATTGCTTTTGTCAGACCGAGGAGCCGGGGACGGGATCGGATAACGTCGAAAAGCCGGTTGACTGCGCATCGGACTATACGACGCGGGCGCGAGTCCGACTTAAGCATAATCCACGCGCGCGCACCAGCTGTCATCCAGCGAGCGGTGCGGCGAATGCCTCGCATAGGAGCGGTCAACCGCCACGAGGAAGAGGTATAAATCGCTCGCATTCGCGCATTACTTTCGATCAAATCTTCCTCCAGGGAGGCCGCCCACGAGACGTTTCTGGCCAAAGCCTGTGAGAGGTCCGCCGAGCGTGAATGCTCTGTAGCTAGCTCGCGGTCCCGCGCAGCGACCTTTTCCTCAAGCTGTTTTGCATCCGCTTCAAGCGCTTTTGCCCAAACGTCCGTTTTGGTGAGTTGGTCTCTCATCTGCGACAACTCGGAATCGCGCTTGGTTA
>NZ_JADYXN010000299.1:0-542 GCF_015864285.1 Pseudoalteromonas sp. NZS100_1 | reverse complement strand
GCTTCTCGCCTGGCTGGGTGGGGAGCGCGCAGGCGCCGGACCGGACTCACGATGGGAAACGATTCAGGCCATCGAGACCTGGTCGAGAGCCAGCACAGCACTGCCCCCTGCCCCGCCCCTTCTCATGGCCGCCCGTCTCTCTTCCCTCTGGCGGCGCCACGCGCCTCTTGGACGCGGCGACGTTGTCGCCAGCCTTCTTATCGGTGACCGGTGGAGCATGGGCCGTCAGCCAGGTTCGCAGGGCGGGCTTGTCGCATTGGGCATGCGCCACAATGGTGGCCGCTGGAAGACGGCGAGCGGCGAGGAGGCCGAGCATCTCTGGCTTGGCGCCATTCGGGCAGGCGCAATGGCCCATCTCGAACTCGAGAACCGATTGCGCGCCTTCGCCATGCGCGTGCGCCATGTTCTCGTGCGTCGTCGACGCAGCGGTCAACTTGGAGAGCTGATGGCCTTTGCAATGGAGCGCCCCCTGATCAACAGCAGCGACGTGGCACAGCGTACGGGTCTCACGCACGCCGGCGCCATCAAGCTGCTGTCGATCG
>NZ_JADYXN010000030.1:0-55799 GCF_015864285.1 Pseudoalteromonas sp. NZS100_1 | reverse complement strand
GTCGCTTTAGCGTCTCAAGGGATGCGAATAATACACCCTTTATTTTTCGAGTCAACACTTAGTTTTAAACTTTCTTTTTGGAAGATTTAAAACCGAAGTTTTACTTAACTCTCTGAGTAGTTCGTGTCTCGCTATGCGTTGGCGTTTCCTGTCTCAGTGGGGTCGCATTATAGGGAGATTCGAGCGGGGGTCAATGTTTTATTTCAGCTTTTTGACAATTAAATGAATTTAGTATGAAAGCTATACAAATAAAGGGCTGCAGGATACTTTTAGTTTAAAAAACACTCATAATTTATGTATCAATTGATGATGTATTAGTAAGGTTTAAACTAAGCTGTATGTTAAACAAACAACACACAGCTTTATTTAAAATTAAAGATTTATTTAGATGCTATTTCCCATACGGCAATAGAGCCTGATATTTCATTTCCAACAATTAAGAGTGGATTTCCTGTTGCACTTTGCTCTGCTGAAACGAATACCATTCCTTCAGGTGCTAAATCGCCTGTAATATTCGCTCCTTTAATTAAGCCTCTATTATAGAAGTAGTCTTCAAATTGCACATTGTATGGATTAGTAATGTCGTAAACCATAATACCGCCCATACGTTCTAATCCAACAAAAGCAAATGTACGATCGTCAATTTTACCAATAGTCAGCGCTTCAGGCTCTGCGCCTTTATCATCTGAACGTGAGTCACCTTTGTTTTCATCTTCATTATTGTTAAATGATTCACCATGCACAGATGCTGTTATACGTGCTATATCGTCACCTGAATCAAAAACCACCAGCCCATTGCTATCCCAAATAGTAAAAGAACGTGCGCCATAGCCGTAAAGCGATTCGTATTGTCCGTCGTTATTGGTATCGCCTTTTATTGTTGTTACTTTTAAGCGACCAATATCATCATCGTCATTATTTAAGTAATCAAAATTAGTAGCAAGCGTTAAGTCTTCAACGCGGCTTTCATCTATATAAGCTAAGCAGCCATCGTCTTTATCGTAATCAAGTCCGCCCTTTGCTATACAGTCTGCTTCATCCGTTGTATCAAAAAAGTATTCTCTTGCGTCACCTTCGTTGGCAGTGACTATAAAGTTAGCGCCTTTCCAACTAAAGCTTGAGATAGTGTCGGGCTGGTACATACCATAGAGCCCTGGGTATGATTTAAAATTCACGCCGCCGTCTTTATCTGAGGCATCAAGTTGTAAGCTTGACCAATCTTTAAAGCCTAAGCCCTTTAGCTCAAGACTGTTGTCTTGTAGGTTAACTATTGCAAGTGCATTGTTTTCTTGAATAGATACATAAGCATATTTGTTATCTTTAGAAATGCTAACGTACTCGGGCTCTAAATCCATAGCTACGGTGGTATTTATTAGATTACCGTTAATAGTACGACCATTTGGGTTTGCAAAAACTACCCCTTGCGCTTCTAGTTCGGTTTGTTTGTTGTTATAGGCTTTAAAATCAATATTTATTGCTGTATCGGCTATTACATTATTTGTTATATCGATAATACTAATAGAACCTTCAGGATCTACGCTGTAGTCATCACTTGGTTCACCTTCGTTAGCAACCACTGCTTTTGCGCCATCATGGGTGAACGTCACCATGTCTGGTAAAAATCCGACTGTAACATTTTTAATAAATACAGGTGAGTCGCCGCTTATATCGTAAAAAGCAATTTGACCTGTATCACCCGTGCTTTCAGCAGCCATTGCCACTGCAAGTAGATTGTTATTTTCATCAATAGCAATGCTGTTTGCATCGCCTTGGGTGAACTCGTTTAAAGGCAACGTAATAACGGATGTTAAATTTGTGCCGTTTATAACCCCTTCGTTATCTTTAACGAGTGCGGCAGTATCAAAGGTGTCGGCGGGTAAAATATTAACAACAGCGTCATCGCCTGAACTGTTAATAGCGTAAATCCATTTTTTAGATGCTTGATATGCAACTATTTCAGCTGCTCCTTCTGGGCTTTGTGCATTTAGTACACCTCTACCCACAAGGTTAATATTTAATGCTGAGTTTGCATTTATACCATTTAGCCCATTAGTTCCATCTGTGCCTTGCTCTCCCTGTAATCCTTGAGAACCGTTTTGACCATCGTCACCATCAAGTGAGCAACCAGTAAGAACAGATATAAGTGACAGCGCAATAATTGATTTTTTAAACATGTAATTTTCCTTAGTATTGTATTTGCTAAATATCAACACACAGGCATGACAAGATTATGGCAGTTTTAATACAGCCCCTCAGCCTAAGTAATTAGCTTATACGCTAGCGGAGTTATTAAAATTAAAGCGGCCGTATAACCAAGAATTTTTACAGTCGGGGAATACTCTCGTTTAATTGCAACCCCTAGCAAAGGTCTAAGTACATCAATACGTGTAATACCCCATGTAATAACACCGCAAAAAGACCAAGTCCCTGTAATAATGATGAATGGTTCAGCAACAGGCCCTAAACTTAAAGGCTGTAGTAAAAAACACAAAATAATCAAAATGCTTTGATGCAATAAATAAAAGGGAAACACCCATACATTGAGCTGTTTTAAATAGTAAGTATTAAAATTTAAAAATCGGTGAGCGAACGCGAGTACAAAAAATACACCTACAACACGTTGAATATTGTAGCTAGCGCTTAAAATAAAATGAGGAAGAGTAAACACCTTCTGATAACTTAATATTATAAGTACAAACAAAACCGCAAAACTCAAAGCTAGTAATACCAAGTTTTTATTTAAGCAGTTCCAAAAGTAAGTGTTTTTGGCAAGTATGTATCCTGCGAGTAGCAGTATTAAGCCGTTAGTCTCTCTGATTGAATCGCCAGTTAAGTAATGGCTTGTAAATAGTACGGCAATAGTGAGCAAGGTAATTAAAAGCCCAAATGACATATCCCCTTTAACAAATGTTTTTAAAGGCGTAAGAAAAGGCAAGCGTGCAAAAAGAGTTAAAACGATAATGATCAGCATAAATTGCAACAACGAGCGCAAATACCATAAGTGATTTACATCCACATTCGGCCACACTCCAGACTGATAATTAATAAAAAGCGTATTGTTTGTCTCTATAAAAGCTAAATAAAATTGCCAATAGCTAATATCAATAACACCGTGCTGTGACATTTCTGCAAACAGCTGTAAAGGCACTATTAGCCATAGTCCCACCAGCAAGGGTAATAGTAAAAAAATAGAACGGTATAAGGTGAAATGTAACCAAGATTTAAAGCTGCTTACTTTATCAATCATAAAACGCAGTGCTACGCCCGATATAAACCAAATGAGCAACATGCGCCAAGGTGAAAACACCAACATTAAATATTCAACATACTGTGATGTATAATTACTCTTAAAATGAAACCCCCAGTTTTCGCTATACAACATGCCAATGTGATAAAAAATTAGCGACGCAAATGCGATTACCCTAAGCCAATCAAGATAATATTTACGCGAATTAACTAATGAAGGTTGTTGTACTTGAGTGCTCATGCTTTTACTACTTTATGTATGTTATGCGTTATTCATACCTAAAGATCTCGCTAAAACTATCTATAAGTGCTTATATTACAAGCAATAGTGATAAAAGGTGGTATACAGGGATAAGCGTGCCACGTCAGCAATAAGCATACATTTATGAACCTACAGCACTTTCAACGTTTTCAAAGCATTTACGCATCATTATTACTGTGTGCTTACGTATTAATTAATAATACAGTAAACGCTACAACCCAAATAATGGAAGCCCAAAGAGAAGGGGCTTTAACTTTTTTAATGTGGGAGCCATTTGTTTGGGAGTATTCAAGTGCCTTGAGTACTTTGCTTATATTCCCTATTTTAATTTGGTTTTTAAGACACTTATCTTTTAATTGGCAAAATATTACGGCCTCATTAGGTATGTACTTTGGTGTCTCTATTATATTTAGCGTGTTACACGTTGGTATTATGGTAGGGGTTCGTAAATTCATATATTTGTTGAATGATGGGTCTTACAACTTTGGACTTAGCTGGTTTGAGCTTATTTATGAATACCAGAAAGACGCTATAAGCTTTGTGTTTTTCATCGTACTTATCAAAGTATATCAATATGTGGTGCAGCAGTTACTAGGTGAAGCCTCTTCAATTGAAGAAAGTGAGCAGCAAACAACATCGACCATAAACCGCCTATTAGTTAAAAAGCTCGGAAAAGAATTCATTATAAAAATAGAGGATGTTGATTGGCTTGAATCATCGGGTAATTATGTAAACCTACATATAGGCTCACGTATATATCCGTTAAGGGCAACGCTTACAGCATTAAGTAAACAACTTGAAGTGCAGGGGTTTTGTAGAATTCACCGCAGCCATGGCGTAAAACTCGATAAAGTGGAGTCCATTACACCACTACCCAGTGGCGACAGTGAAATAAAACTAACAACAGGTAAAGTACTTAACTTGTCTAGACGCTATAAAGAGCAATTTAAACTTCAACTAAAATAAAAAAGGCTACCTAAGTAGCCTCTATTGTTATTTTTTAACTGGGCGTTTCCAACCCGTTAAATTACGCTGTTTAGAGCGTGCAATTGCTAATTGGTCATCTTCAACGGTACTGGTGATCACAGAGCCTGCACCAATTGTTGCAGTTGCGCCTATATTTACTGGGGCAACGAGTGATGAATTAGAACCAATAAAGGCATTATCGCCAATAATAGTTTTTGCTTTGTTAACACCATCGTAGTTACAGGTAATAGTGCCAGCGCCAATATTCACTTTTTCGCCAATTTCAGCATCACCTAAATAACTTAAGTGGTTGGCTTTAGAGCCTTTACCTAGTCGGGTTTTTTTCATCTCAACAAAGTTACCAATGTGTGAGTCTTCTTCCATTACAGCGCCTGGGCGAAGGCGAGCATAAGGACCAAGCGTACACTTATCTGCAACTGTCGCATCTTCAATCAGCGTATTAGCTTTAATAATAACGTTATCGCCAATGCTACAATTTTTAAGGACACAGTTAGGGCCAATTTGTACGTTGTTACCAAGCGTGACTGTGCCTTCAAAAATAACGTTTACGTCGATAAGTACATCTTCACCGGTGGTAACTGTTCCTCGCACATCAATACGCGCAGGATCAGCAAGTGTTGCACCATTTAACATTAACTCTTCTGCTTGCCATGCTTGATAAGCGCGCTCTAAGCCTGCAAGTTGTACGCGGTTATTTGCGCCTTCAACTTCCATTGCATGGTCTGGCTGAGCTGAAGTGATTTCTACGCCTTCACTGTGAGCCATTGCAACGATATCTGTTAAGTAGTACTCGCCTTGTGCATTATTGTTAGATAAGTTACCTAACCATGTTTTTAATAGCTTACCGTTAACAGCCATAATGCCTGTATTTACTTCGTTAATAAGTAACTGTTCTGGGCTTGAATCTTTTTGCTCAACAATACCAACTAACTTACCACCGGCACGAAGCATTCGACCATAGCCATTTGGGTTTACTAAATTTACCGTTAATACAGTTAAACCATTTTTAGGTGTTGCGGCTAATAAACGCTCTAGTGTTGATTGCTTTGTTAGTGGTACATCACCGTATAAAATTAATACCGTGTCTTCATCATTAACATGAGAGTTGGCTTGCGCTACTGCGTGGCCAGTACCAAGTTGTTCAGCTTGAAGTACCCAATTTACATTGTTATCGGCAAGTTGTTGTTGTAATAGTTCGCCGCCGTGTCCGTAAACTAGGTTTGTAGTCGTTGCACCTAATGCCATCGCATTATCAATAACGTGCTGCACCATTGGTTTACCTGCAACTTTGTGCAAAACTTTAGGTAAAGCAGAGCGCATACGAGTACCTTTACCCGCAGCAAGAATAATAGTTGTTAGAGCCATTAAAACAATTTCCTTTTTTCGTTGTTTTAGCTAAATAAGTCTTATGTTTGATCAGAAGATTACGTAAATCACTTCTTGTGCAAATACTCAGTAGGTTAGTTTATTAGTACTGAATCTTGACTGAAAAAACACACTTAATTGGATGACGTTATTGTAGCGAGGATTCCGGCAGGATATAAGTGTAAAAGTGTAGATAATAATCGGACTAAGGTATTTAGTGTAAATACAAAAGTAACAGGCACAAAAAAGCCCACTTACTAGTGGGCTTTTTACAAACCGGATAGGCTTACTTGTGACGTAATTGCTGAATTACGCGTAACTGAGCAACTGCTTCTGCCAGTCGCGTAGCCGCTTGCTGATAGTCAAACTCAACAGCTGACGAATTCGCCATATGTTCTTCAGCTTCACGTTTAGCCTTTTGTACAGAATCTTCATCTAAATCTTCACCACGAACCGCAGTATCTGCAAGAATCGTGATGTGATTTGGTTGAACTTCTAATGTACCGCCAGCAACATATATCACATCTTCGTGACCAAATTGCTTAACTAAACGTACCATACCAGGTTTAAGGGCAGTTAGTAGTGGAGCATGGCCTAGGTTTACACCCAGCTCGCCTTCACTACCAGATACTTGAATCGATTCAACAAGACCAGAGAACAAACTCTGCTCAGCGCTTACTACGTCAAGATGTACAGTCATAGCTGTCATACTACCCTCCTAGTTACATGCCTTTGGCTTTTTCTTGAGCTTCTTCGATAGAGCCAACCATGTAGAACGCTTGCTCTGGCATATCATCAAATTCACCGTTTAAGATGCCTTTAAAGCCAGAAATTGTATCTTTTAGTGATACGTATTTACCAGACGCGCCTGTAAACACCTCTGCCACGAAGAATGGCTGAGATAGGAAACGTTGGATTTTACGTGCACGAGATACAAGTTGCTTATCTTCGTCAGAAAGCTCGTCCATACCTAGGATTGCAATGATGTCTTTAAGTTCTTTATAACGCTGAAGAACTGTTTGAACGCCACGTGCTGTATCGTAGTGCTCTTGACCAATTACTTGTGGGTCAAGTTGACGTGAAGATGAATCAAGTGGGTCTACCGCTGGGTAAATACCAAGTGATGCGATATCACGTGAAAGTACTACTGTTGCGTCTAAGTGAGCAAAGGTAGTTGCTGGAGATGGATCCGTTAAATCATCCGCAGGTACGTATACCGCTTGGATTGATGTAATTGAACCCGTCTTAGTAGAAGCGATACGCTCTTGAAGCACACCCATTTCTTCAGCAAGTGTAGGCTGGTAACCTACCGCTGATGGCATACGACCAAGTAGTGCAGATACTTCTGTACCAGCAAGAGTATAACGGTAGATGTTATCTACGAAGAAAAGTACATCGCGACCTTCATCACGGAACTTTTCAGCCATAGTAAGACCTGTTAACGCTACGCGTAAACGGTTACCTGGAGGCTCGTTCATCTGACCGTATACAAGCGATACTTTATCAAGTACGTTTGAATCGTTCATCTCATGGTAGAAATCGTTACCCTCACGTGTACGCTCACCAACACCTGCGAATACTGAGTAGCCGCTGTGCTCGATTGCGATGTTACGGATAAGTTCCATCATGTTTACGGTTTTACCAACACCGGCACCACCGAATAAACCAACTTTACCACCTTTAGCAAACGGACATACAAGGTCGATAACCTTGATACCAGTTTCTAAAAGTTCAACTGAACTTGATTGCTCTTCGTATGAAGGTGCTGCACGGTGAATAGACATACGGTCTTCTTCGCCGATTGGACCCGCTTCATCGATTGGCTCACCAAGTACGTTCATGATACGACCAAGTGTTGCTTTACCAACTGGAACTTGAATCGATTCACCTGTATTCATAACTAAAGCACTACGACGTAAACCATCAGTAGTACCCATAGCGATAGTACGCACTACACCGCCACCTAGCTGCTGTTGAACTTCTAGAGTCAAACCAGCTAAATCGCCATCTGTTACTCTTAGTGCGTGGTATACCGCTGGCACGCTATCTTGTGGAAATTCAATATCCACAACGGCGCCGATAATTTGGACGACCTTACCTAAACTCATGTCTATTCCTCTCGTTAATCTTTACCCGAAGCATTAAACTGCTGCTGAGCCAGAACAAATCTCACTAATTTCTTGTGTGATTGCTGCTTGGCGAGCCTTGTTATAAACAAGCTGTAGCTCGTCCATAAGGTCACCTGCGTTATCAGTTGCAGCTTTCATTGCAACCATACGAGCAGCCTGTTCAGAGGCAGCATTTTCTACCACACCTTGGTATGCTTGAGACTCAATAAAGCGTACTAACAAAGACTCTAAAATAGCCTCTGGATTTGGCTCGTATAAGTAATCCCATGTGTGAGCAGATACTTCTTCTTCAGCTTTTGGCAAAGGGAGTAACTGATCTATAATTGGCTCTTGCCTCATGGTATTAACGAATTTGTTATATACCAAGAATAAACGGTCTATTTTGCCTTCAGAAAATGCATCAAGCATAACTTTTACAGGACCAATAACGTCTTGTACTGAAGGTTTATCTCCTAGGCCCGCTTTTTTAGCGAGTAGTTGACCACCAAAACGTTGAAAGAAGCCAGCTGCTTTACTACCTAAAGTAGCAAATTCAGCATCAACACCTTTTTCTTTCCACGCTTTAACATCAAGTGCAACTTTCTTAAACTCGTTTGAGTTTAGACCGCCACACAGACCACGGTCTGTAGAGATAACAATATAACCAACTCGTTTCACTTCACGATCTTTTAAGAACGGGTGAGTAAAATCAAGATTTGCTTGAGCAACACGACCAATTACTTCACGTAATTTGTCAGCGTATGGACGGCTTGAAGCAACGCGTTCTTGCGCCCTTTTCATTTTAGACGCAGCAACCATTTCCATTGCGCTAGTGATCTTTTGAGTATTTTTAATACTCCCGATCTTGCTTTTAATCTCTTTTCCGCTGGCCATGACTCTCTCTCCGAATCAAGGTGTGCTTTAGTTTCCTAAAGCGCACCATTAATAACTAAATTACCAAGTTTGCGTAGACTTGAACTTCGTTAGAAGTTCTTTAAGCTGCGCTTCGATCTCGGCATTCAAGTTACCAGTTTCATTGATTTGAGCCACAAGCTCTGCGTATGTGCTATTTGCATACGAAAGTAAAGCTGCTTCAAAGTCACCGATTTTCGCGATTTCGATGTCTTGAAGGAAGCCTTTTTCAGCAGCAAATAACGACAAAGACATATCAGCAACAGACATTGGCGCGTACTGTTTCTGCTTCATTAGCTCTGTTACACGCTCACCATGCTCAAGTTGAGCACGAGTTGCATCATCAAGGTCAGACGCGAACTGCGAAAACGCAGCTAATTCACGGTACTGAGCTAGGGCTAGACGAATACCGCCACCTAGTTTCTTAACGATTTTAGTTTGTGCAGCACCACCAACACGCGATACCGAGATACCAGCATTTACTGCCGGACGGATACCTGAGTTGAATAAGTCAGTTTCTAAGAAGATCTGACCATCGGTGATAGAGATAACGTTAGTCGGTACGAACGCAGAAACGTCGCCGCCTTGAGTTTCAATGATTGGCAATGCCGTCAATGAACCAGTTTTACCTTTCACTTCACCATTAGTGAACTTTTCAACGTAATCTGCGTTTACACGCGATGCACGTTCTAAAAGACGAGAGTGAAGGTAGAATACGTCACCTGGGTATGCTTCACGGCCTGGTGGACGCTTAAGTAGTAATGAAATTTGACGGTAAGCAACTGCTTGCTTAGACAAATCATCATATACGATTAATGCGTTTTCACCACGGTCACGGAAGTATTCACCCATAGTACAGCCCGCGAACGGTGCTAAGTACTGAAGTGCCGCAGATTCAGAAGCAGATGCAACAACTACGATAGTATTTGCTAGTGCACCATGCTCTTCTAATTTACGAACTACGTTTGCAATAGTAGATGCTTTTTGACCAATCGCAACGTACACACACTTAACGCCTGTGTCTTTTTGATTGATGATTGCATCGATTGCTAGTGCAGTTTTACCTGTTTGGCGATCCCCAATGATAAGTTCACGTTGACCACGACCAACTGGAATCATCGCATCAATAGATTTATAACCAGTTTGAACTGGCTCATCTACAGATTTACGCTCGATTACACCTGGTGCAATTTTTTCTACAGGTTCAAACCCGTCGTTATCTAGAGCGCCTTTACCATCGATTGGAGCACCTAGTGTGTTTACAACACGACCAAGTAAACCAGGACCAACAGGAACTTCTAAAATACGACCAGTTGTATATACTTTTACGCCTTCAGTAAGGTCAGCGTACGGACCCATTACTACTGCACCAATTGAGTCGCGCTCAAGGTTTAGTGCGATAGCATAACGGCTGCCAGGAAGCTCAATCATTTCACCTTGCATACAGTCAGCAAGACCGTGGATGCGGATGATACCGTCAGTAACAGATACAATAGTACCTTCGTTACGAGCTTCACTTACAACTTCGAACTTCTCAATACGTTGTTTGATCAGATCTGAAATTTCAGTGGAATTAAGTTGCATGCTCTTTTTCCCAATTACGATTGTAGTGTTGTAGCTAAGCGGTTTAATTTACCGCGAATAGTACCGTCGATTACAGTGTCGCCAGACCTAATAATAAGTCCACCAACCACTGACGCGTCTTCACTACAATTCAGCTTAACTTTGCGTGCGAAACGTTTTTCAAGTGCCGCTACCAATGACTCTTGTTGCGCAGCAACAAGAGGAGTTGCAGAAATCACATCTACTTCGATTTCTTTATCGTATTCTGCTTTAAATTCAGCAAATAACTGTGCAACTTCAGGTAGAGCTGTCAAACGTCCATTTTCAGCCATCACCTTAACTAGGTTCTGACCTTGTTCGTTGAGCTGCTCAGCACAAAGTTGAATAAATAATTCAGCTTGTGCAGTAGCTGTAGGCATACTCGCTAAAACAGACGAGGCTTGCTCATTGCTGGCTACATGGCCTGCAAAGAACAACATATCATTCCAGCTTTCTAGAGTGCCTTTCTCAACGGCAAGTTCAAAAGCCGCTTTAGCGTATGGGCGAGCGATAGTAGTCAAATTAGACATGCTCATACCCTCCTAATTACAGCTCAGCGACAAGTTTTTCAACGATGTCACTATGTGCGGCTTGATTAATTTCACGCTCTAAAATACGTTCTGCGCCAATCACTGCCAGAGTTGCTACTTGCTTACGTAGTTCTTCTGTTATGCGATTACGTTCAGACTCAACTTCAGAGTGCCCTTGAGCAATGATACTTTCACGCTCTTGCTGACCACGAAGTGTTTCTTCGTCAACAATTAGCACTGCACGCTTTTTAGCTTGATCAATGATATCAGCCGCTTGAGCTTTTGCATCTTTAAGCTGTTCAGCAGCTTTCTTTTGCGCAAGTTCTAAGTCTTTTTCGGCTCTATCAGAGGCAGCTAAACCATCTTCGATTTTTTTCTGGCGAGCTTCAATTGCACCGTTTAGTGGTGGCCATACGTATTTCATACAAAATAATACGAACACCGTAAACGCAATCAATTCACCGATAAGAGTGGCGTTTAAATTCACAACCGCTCCTCCTTAAATAGTAAGCTGTTCAAAGAATAAAATTAAAGTACGAACAACAATACCATAGCGATACCAACACCAATCATTGCTACAGCATCGATTAGACCAGCAAGGATAAACATTTTAACTTGTAGCGAAGGTGCAAGCTCAGGTTGACGCGCACATGCTTCAAGGAATTTACCGCCCATGTTACCAAAACCGATTGCTGTGCCGATTGCACCAAAACCGATTAGTAAAGCTACTGCGATGTATTTTAAGCCTGTTAATAATTCTAAAGCTTCCATTTATTTCTCCAAAGTTTCAATTGTAAAGTTAAAAGTAAAAGTAAAATTGTAAATCTAAAAATTAGTGATTATCTGAACTTGCCATGCTTAGGTATACAATCGTAAGCATCATGAATAAGAATGCTTGTAATGTAATAACTAGAATATGGAATACAGCCCAAACAAAGTGCAACGGTAGTTGCATAAAACCGATAGCGCCGATCAAGATGAAAATCAACTCACCAGCATATAAGTTACCAAACAAACGTAGTGCTAATGAAAACGGTTTAGAAACGAGTGCAATCAGTTCAAGTAATAAGTTAAATGGTATCAAAATAATTTGAACAAACATGTTATTTGAGCTGAACGGATGAAGCGTTAACTCTTTAATAAACCCGCCAATACCTTTTATTTTGATTGAAAAGCCAACCATTAGTATAAATACACCCAGCGCTAGCGCTGAAGTCATATTAATGTCAGTCGTTGGTACAATTTTCATGTACACATCGTGTGAATCCATACCAAATGCAGTCTCACCAACGAAACCTGCAAGTGCTGGAATGAAATCAACTGGTATTAAATCCATTAAGTTCATTAAGAACACCCAAACGAAAATCGTTAAGGCTAATGGTGCAATAAGCTTGCTTTTACCATGGAAAGTATCGCGTACGTTGTCGCCAACAAATTCTACGATTATTTCAATAAAACACTGAAACTTACCAGGTACACCTAGTGTTGATTTTTTAGCGGCACTACGGAAGATCCATAAAAATAATAGACCTAATCCGATAGACCATGCGAGGGTATCTATATGCCATGTCCAGAAACCACTATCCGTACATGCTTTGTTGAAGGCGAGACCTGTATCGGTCGAACACATCTTAGCATTGGTCAAATGGTGCTGGATATGGCCAGATAGAGTAACTTCTTCTGCTGCCATGTTATATCCCAAAAGTTAATGTTTAAAAAAAACGGGGGCGAACAATCCAGTAAATAGCGCCAGTATATAAGTACTAAAAAAAGGTAATAAAATTACCGGAAAATGCTTCAGTACTAGCGCAAACAATACAATTGTTAGCATAAACTTTAATCCGTTGCCGCGTTTCAACGAGGCATACGCTTGATTTGCTCGGCTTGCACCCATATATCTGAATGCATAAAGCGCAAATACAAAGTGCGGAAGTACTGCTACAGCTCCACCAACAAGTGATGAAAGCCCTGCATTGACTCCCGAACTAAAAAAAATAATTACAGCAGCAACTAATGCTACAACACCCTGAAGGCAAATTAACTTTAATACGGCAAGTCGATATGGACTTGCTAACTTGTCAGTCACGTTTAGTTAACCTTTATTGCGTTCTAATTGTTAGGGTGTGAAAACTGGCGAAATTATACTTAATCCTGCCAGTTTTGCAACTTGAGTAGACGCTTTGTAACACGAAATAGCTACAAATGTCCCTTTTCAGACATGTAATAAATTAATGGTGGGTATTGTCGTGATTGATATGATTTAAAATGCCGTCAAGTTCATCTAAATTAGTATAAGAAATAACAAGCTTACCTTTGCCTTTTTTATTGTAGTTAATCTCAACTTTGGCACCTAGGTTTTCAGCGAGTTGTTGCTCTAACTGCTTAACATCAGGATCTTTTTCGGTTACTTCTTTAGCAGGTACAGGCTCTAAGATAGAACGTACGAGCTTTTCAGTTTCTCGAACGGTTAGTGCTTTAGCAACCGCTAAACGAGCAGCATCTGACTGCGCTTCACCTTCAAGAGCTAACAGACAACGAGCATGGCCCATTTCGATATCGCCATGTTCTAACAGAATTTTTACATCGTTATTTAAATTATTTAAACGCAGTAAATTAGTTACTGTTGTACGTGATTTACCAACGGCATCGGCTACTTGCTGATGTGTTAGTTCAAATTCTATAAGTAAACGATTAAGTGCAACCGCTTCTTCCATAGCATTTAAATCTTCACGCTGAATATTTTCTATCAGTGCAATCGCAACGGCAGCTTCATCAGGTACATCTTTAATAATACAAGGCACTGTTTCAAGCTTAGCTATTTGCGCAGCGCGCCAACGACGCTCACCAGCAATAATTTCGAAGCTATTGTGTGCAATAGGGCGCACAACAATGGGTTGAATAATACCTTGTGAGCGAATAGAACTAGCAAGCTCTTCTAACGCCTCTTCAGACATGTCTTTACGAGGTTGGTATTTACCCGAGTGTAAAAACTCTATTGGGAGTTTTTGTAATTCACTATTATTAGCCGCAGCATTTTGCACAGCCTCAGAAACGTTTGATGTGTCTTGTTCCTTGCTTGGGCTTGGTGCAGGCTTTGACGAACTTAAAAGTGCATCGAGTCCTCGGCCTAAACCTCGTTTTTTAGCAGACATGTTATTTTTTTACCTCAAAGTTAGGCGACAACGGACGCTGTTTTTTCTTTTCTGCGTAACATTTCACCAGCGAGTGCTAAATATGCTTTAGCACCACTTGATGCCCGGTCATAGTACATAGCAGGAGTACCAAAACTAGGTGCCTCCGCTAAACGAACATTACGCGGGATCACCGTACGGTATACCTTATCGCCAAAATGTTGTTTTAATTGTTCTGATACATCATTTGCCAAACGGTTACGCGGGTCGTACATAGTACGAAGTATACCTTCAATTTGTAAGCTAGGATTCACTAACTTAGCAAGCTGCGTAATCGTATCCATTAATGCGGTTAACCCTTCAAGTGCATAATACTCACACTGCATTGGCACTAAAATAGAATCAGCTGCGGCCATTGCGTTAACAGTTAACATATTTAGAGAGGGCGGACAGTCGATAAAAATAAATTCGTACTGGTCCTGAATTTTTTCAAGTGCGTTACGTAAACGCACTTCACGGGCAAATAATTCCATCAATTTAACTTCTGCAGCGGTAACATCACCGTTTGCAGCAATCATATGGTATTCACCAGACGTTTCTTTGATGATAACGTCTTCTATAGGTTTATCTT
Source organism: Pseudoalteromonas sp. NZS100_1 (assembly GCF_015864285.1). Taxonomy (NCBI): domain Bacteria; kingdom Pseudomonadati; phylum Pseudomonadota; class Gammaproteobacteria; order Alteromonadales; family Pseudoalteromonadaceae; genus Pseudoalteromonas; species Pseudoalteromonas sp. NZS100_1. The sequence goes on along the minus strand of NZ_JADYXN010000030.1, from coordinate 41,025 downwards.
CAATAAGTAAGTCGTAAATAGTTGGCACGTCGCCATACTTATCTACGCCACTCCCCATAGTCGCATTACCTTGCGGATCGAGATCAATTAACAGCACTTTACGTTTCGTTGCAGCCATAGACGCAGCGAGGTTAACAGCGGTTGTAGTTTTACCCACTCCACCTTTTTGATTTGCTAATGCGATGACTTTTGCCACGGTGTCTCTGATCCCTAGTCTTTAGAAAGAATAATTAAATGTCGTTGTGCATCTAAATTAGGTACTTCTAATGCAATTTTTTGCTCAAACTTAACGCCTGCAGGTAGTGACTCTAGCTCTTCGCTAGGGAACACGCCTTTAAGTGCTATAAATTTACCCGAATGATCGATTAAGTGCGAACACCAGTCAACCATATCTTGTAATGAAGCAAAAGCACGACTTAGTACGCCGTCTAATTTAACACTTGGTTGATATTCTTCAACTCTTGACTGAACCGGGGTTACATTATCAAGACCAAGCTCATGTTTAACATGCATTAAAAATCGTACACGTTTACCTAAGCTATCTAATAACACAAAATGTGTATTAGGTAATGCAATTGCTAATACGATACCCGGTAATCCAGGACCCGTTCCAACATCAATATAATGATGACCGGGTAAGTGAGGCGCAACAACTAAGCTATCCATAATATGCTTAATCATCATTTCTTCAGGTAAGCGTACTGAGGTTAAGTTATAAGCCTTATTCCACTTATTCAATAACTCGACGTAACGAACTAGCTGTTGCTGTTGTTTTTCTGTTAGCGCAATATCAGTTTGCGCTAACAATGTAGTTAATTGTTGCTGTAACACTATGTACCCTTACCGTTACGCGGATTTGCGTAATAAGCCTTGCTTCTTCAGATACACTAATAATAGCGAAATCGCCGCTGGGGTGATACCAGAAATACGCGATGCTTGACCAATAGTGTCAGGACGCGACTCAATAAGCTTGGCAACTACCTCATTTGACAAACCAGATACGGTTTTATAATCAAACTCTTTTGGTAAAATTGTTTGCTCATGACGAAGCTGTTTGTTGATCTCATCTTGTTGACGCGCAATATAACCTGCGTACTTAGTATGGATCTCAACTTGTTCAAGTGCCGCTTTGTTTGTAAATTCAGATCCTAATCCTTCTATAGCCATAAGATCGTTATAACGAATCTCTGGGCGACGAAGTAATTCTTCTAAACTTGCTTCACGTGTAAGCGGTGTTTTCAGTAATGCATTTACTTGTTCTACAACGGCGTGATCTTTATGAATCCACGTATCTTTAATGCGTTGCTTCTCTTTTTCGATTACTTCCATTTTTTCGTTAAATGCCTGCCAGCGTTCGTCATTAACTAAACCTAGTTCACGGCCTTTTTCAGTTAAACGAATATCAGCATTATCTTCACGAAGTAATAAACGGTATTCGGCACGACTGGTAAACATGCGGTATGGTTCTTTTGTACCCAGTGTTGCTAAGTCGTCGATTAATACACCAACGTAAGCTTCATCACGACGTGGTGTCCAAGAATCTTTGCCTTGTACTTTTAGTGCAGCATTCATACCTGCAATTAAGCCTTGTGCACCCGCTTCTTCATAACCAGTTGTACCGTTAATTTGACCCGCAAAAAATAAACCTTCAATAAATTTAGTTTCTAAAGATTGTTTTAAATCACGTGGATCAAAGTAATCATATTCAATTGCGTAACCAGGTCGACAAATATGTGCATTTTCAAAACCTGTAATCGATTGCACAATTTCAAGTTGTACATCAAACGGTAAACTAGTCGAAATACCATTTGGGTATAATTCGTATGATGTTAAACCTTCAGGCTCAACAAATATTTGATGTTTATCTTTATCTGCAAAACGAACAATTTTATCTTCAATTGAAGGGCAGTATCGTGGACCAATACCTTCAATAACACCTGAGTACATAGGTGAGCGATGTAAGTTTTTACGAATAACATCATGTGTTTTTTCGTTTGTGTAAGTTATGTAACACGGTATCTGTTGTGGGTGATCTGATTGTTTACCCATAAACGAAAACACAGGAGTTGGTGTATCACCTGGCTGTGCTTCCATTTTTGTAAAATCAACAGTACGTGCATCAATACGTGGAGGTGTACCTGTTTTTAAACGATCAACTCTAAATGGATGTTCACGTAAGCGATCAGCTAAAGCGATTGAAGGAGGATCGCCTGCACGACCGCCTTTATAATTTTCTAAACCAATATGAATTAAGCCGCCTAAAAAAGTACCCACGGTTAAAACAACACTTGGTGCACTAAAACGTAAACCCATTTGAGTTACTACGCCAGTAACACGATCGTTTTCAACAATAAGATCATCACATGATTGTTGAAAAATCTTAAGGTTATCTTGGTTTTGTAATGTTGTTTGAATAGCCGCTTTGTACAAAGCGCGATCTGCTTGTGCTCGAGTAGCACGAACAGCAGGTCCTTTTGAAGAATTTAGTGTACGAAATTGGATCCCGCCTTTATCAATGGCTTGTGCCATTGCACCACCAAGAGCGTCGATCTCTTTTACCAAATGACCTTTGCCAATCCCACCAATTGCTGGGTTGCAAGACATTTGACCAAGGGTATCCATATTGTGAGTCAGTAGCAGGGTATTCATCCCCATACGGGCAGCTGCTAATGCGGCTTCAGTGCCAGCATGTCCACCACCTACTACGATAACGTCAAAATTTTCGTGAAAAATCATTAATGGGATCCTACTTAAATCAAACCGGTAAACTTCAAAAGGGAGCGTATTCTACCTAGAAATTGGCAGAAGATAAATGATTAAACAAAGGGCAAGATCTAAGTATGTGATCTCTAATAATATAAAGGATCTTTTAAAGAGATCTTTTATTACTATTACTACTACTGATCGACTTTTCTGTTGATAAGGTTTAGATCTTCATTTAAAACATGAAATTAGATCAGATCTAAAGGTGTTAATATGATCGGATCATCCAGCAAATAAGCTCTGATCAAAAAGGCGCTTTATGCACAGGGTTGAATCAGTTGGATCTTATCCAATGGATAAGCATGCTTTAAAACGCAGTTTATTCAATCTTTATCCACAAAACCTATTAAATTATTAGTAAATTGTGGGTAACTTTATATATAACTTTTTACTTGATCTATCTATTTTATGCCTGTTTGAGCTATCCAAGAGTCTAACCATGTTAATGCAGTGTCTTCTGGTAGTGCTTCATCGAGAATATTAAGCTCTAAACGTTCTGCTACTTTTATAGCGCCTTTTTGAGTTAATAAGGCATCTATATTACGTCCTGCTAGGTTATAAGTGTCATAACTAGTGTCGCCTAAAGCGATTACTGAATATTTTAATTCAGATAAATCATCTGCTTGAGTTACATCTTCAACAAAACTAATAAGATTTTCAGGGTAATCACCTGCACCATAAGTTGATGTGCAGATTAACCAAATGGTATTTTGCTGATCAATATCGCTAAATTCAGGTTGATCATGTAGTTGCGTAGTAATACCAAGGTTATTAAGCGCGTCGCTTAATTGCTCTGCAACATACTCGGCTGATCCCATTTGGCTGCCGACAATAAGATTTACTGAACTCATGAATATTAGTGATCACATTGGTTTTAATTGCCGCCTATGATAACTGAGTGAGGATAACAGTAAAGTTAAGAGTGCTTTTTTGTATAACTATTTTTGCGGTAATTTTACACTCATTCAAAATTGTGTCTTTAAGTTGTTGATAATATAGTGTTTAACAAATTATCTTTAAATGTAATCTTCTGATCAAGTTGTTGATAACAGTGGGGAAAGCTCTGCTTAAACTGTTTTTTTAGGTTGTTTTATATTCGCTAAGTTATTGATATTACTTGTCAGTAAAAAATTAAATTGTAAATATCTCAATTAAAAATACATGTTGATCATAATGTGGATATAAAGCCTGTTGATAACCTTAAATTTAGATCGAAAATAATTTTTAAAAATGATCTAATAAAGCAGATCTAATGAAATTAATTAAAAATAAGTTCATAAATAGATAAATTACAATTGATCATGAGGTTTTTGCGACTGATTTACCTAGCTTTGGTATTTATTTGAGCTGAAAATTAGGTATTGTGGATAAGTGATCTCGGTATTTTTAATTTTATGCGAATTTAGAGCTGCTATTTTTATTAATTTTGCTGGTGGAGTAAGCAGATAAAAAGTTTTGAATACTTAGCAGTTGAGTTATTTTATTTAAAAATCACAGTGATCATCAAATTATATGTTGTCAAAAGTAAGCTTTTTAGAGTACTAATCAGTGTTTTTTAGCTCTTTAATTGAGCGAATAGCATCATCTTTTGCGTGTATGAGGTGTGTTTTAGTGCATTTTTGTGAGCTAAAGTAAGTATAAGGAAGCCATTTATAACTACTTTTTGTATGACATATAACGCTATTAAAGCGTGCGGTTGTTTGAAAAGGCATTGGTTTTAGTCTTAATAATAGGTGTAATTTGTGCTATTAATTCCCCCAATAAGCACTCTCAGTATTGCCTACTCTATATAATCGGACCTCTCTTAGCACGTAACAAAGGTAGTTTTGGATATGATTTTATTGGCAGTAATTTGCAGGCATCAGGTGTATAAATACATATTTTACAGCAGAATATTTTACATAAAAAAAGAGCATCTAAGTGCTCTTATAATAAAAATATATCTGTAATAAGGTGTTTATTTACCAATACAAAACGAGCTAAATATTTTGCCAAGTAAGTCGTCTGAGGTAAATTCACCGGTTATTTCATTCAAATACTGCTGTGTTAAACGCAGTTCTTCAGCGAGTATTTCACCAGCAATGTGCATTTCTAACTGTGTTTTACCCGTTTCTAAATGATACGCAGCACTTTCTAGTGCATCCAAATGACGACGGCGCGCCATAAAGCCACCTTCTGTTGCACCTTGAAAGCCTATACAGGCTTTTAAATGCTCGCGTACAAGTTCAATGCCGTCAGCGTTTTTAGCACTTAAGCTGATAACCGGGTATTGTTGTTCTTGCTCCATGCCGACTATGTCGCCCGATAAATCAGCTTTATTTCTGATGACCGTAACCCCCATACCTTCTGGTAATTTTGCCATAAATTCAGGCCAAATTTTGTGCGGGTCAGTATCTATAGTATCAGTGCCATCAAGCATAAATAAAACGCGGTCGGCTTGGTTTATTTCATCCCATGCACGCTCAATACCTATTTGTTCTACGCGGTCAGGGCTTTCACGAAGGCCTGCGGTATCTATAATATGCAGTGGCATACCATCTATATGTATATGCTCTCGTAGTACGTCGCGAGTGGTACCGGCTATTTCTGTTACGATTGCGGCTTCACGACCGGCTAGAGCGTTAAGCAGGCTTGATTTACCCGCATTAGGGCGACCTGCAATAACAACACGCATACCTTCGCGCATGATACTGCCTTGCTTGGCTTGGTTGGTTACAGTGTTAAGCTGAGTAATAATCGCGTCTAAGTCGCCTGACACTTTACCATCTGATAAAAAATCAATTTCTTCATCAGGAAAATCTATTGCCGCTTCTACATACATACGTAAGTGAATTACTTTTTCTACGAGTGTTTCTATGTGCTTAGAAAATTCACCTTGGAGAGACTGTAGGGCGCTTTTAGCGGCTTGCTCGCTAGTGGCATTAATTAAGTCGGCGATAGCTTCTGCTTGTGTTAAATCAAGCTTGTCATTCATAAATGCGCGCTCTGAGAACTCACCGGGCTTTGCTAAACGAACGCCCTCTATTTTACTAATTTCTTTAAGTAACATATCCAGTACTACAGGACCGCCGTGGCCTTGTAATTCAAGTACGTCTTCACCAGTAAATGAGTTAGGACCTGCAAAGTAAATGGCAATACCTTGATCAAGTTGCTCGCCAGCAAGGCTTTTAAATGGTACATAATCGGCGTAGCGAACTTTAGGTATTTTACCTACTACTTTTTCGGCGACACTTTTAGCAAGGCTACCTGAAACGCGAATAATACCAACACCACCACGTCCAGGTGCTGTTGCTTGTGCTGCAATTGTATCTTGATTGATCATGCTATTAATTTGCCAACGATGAGTAACTTTATGCCCGTATTGTAACCTATCGATTTATTTGTAGCGAATAGCTGTGGTGAAAAACAGGCAATAAAAAAGGCGACCGAAGTCGCCTTTATATAAGTAGGAGCTTAGTTAGCCTCTTACTTTAATTCCTTTCTTTTCCATGCCACGGTAGATGATTAACATCTGGACAATAGAAATAAGGTTAGACACTAACCAGTAAAGAACTAAACCAGATGGGAACCATAAGAAGAATACAGAGAAGATAACCGGCATAAAGGTCATCATTTTTTGCTGCATTGGATCAGTAACCGTCATAGGTTGTAGCTTTTGCGTCACAAACATACTCGCACCAAATAATATTGGTAGTACGTAGTACGGGTCTTGTGCAGAAAGGTCAGTTAACCAAAAAATGAATTCAGCATGGCGAAGTTCAGTAGACTCTAAGAATACGTAGAACAAGGCTAAGAAAATTGGCATTTGTAGCAAAATAGGGAAACAGCCACCCATTGGGTTAACTTTTTCTTTTTTGTACATTTCCATTGTTGCTTGGCCGAACTTTTGACGGTCATCACCAAACTTTTCTTTAAGGGCTGCCATTTTAGGCTGTAGGGCACGCATTTTTGCCATTGAAGTGTATTGCGCTTTAGTAAGTGGGTACATTAACGATTTTACGATAATAGTGATGGCAATAATTGCTACACCCCAGTTACCTAAAATGCTGTGTAGCCATTTTAGCAATACAAATAAAGGTTGCGAAATAAACCATAACCAACCGTAATCTACAGTTAGGTCTAGGTCTGGGTGAATAGCTTCAAGAATATCTGACTCTTTCGGGCCCATATAATAAGTAGCAGTTAGTATTTGCTCACTACCAGCTTGAATATTTACAGCAGGGTCTTTAGCACCAATAATAGCGGCATTACTTTTTGTAATTAAGCTATAAATTGTATTTGATTGATCTTGCATTGGAACCCAAGCACTTACAAAGTAATGCTGAATAAAGGCAACATAACCACCTTGTGTACTTTTATTTAGGTTTTTGTCAGCCATATCAGAAAAACTATACTTTTCGTAAGGTTCTTCATCAGTACCGTATGCAGCACCTAAATAGTTTTGGTCAACCATGCTGCCTTTTTCTTGTACGGTACGCTTAATTTGCGTGTATAGCTGTACTTGAAGTGGTGTGCTTGTTGTATTGTTAACTTTGTATTCTAAACCAACATCATATTGACCTTTTTTGAATACGTACGTCTTAGTAAAGTTAACACCATTACTATCAGTAAACTGAAGTGGAACGCGAAGCTCATCACCCGTTAAGGTATATGTTTTTTGTTCGGTACTATAAGTAGGGCGACCATTAGCTGATGCATCAGGGCCATTTAAGCCAATTAAGCCACTTTGTGAAAAGTATTGTCTACCTTCAATAAGCTCACCAAGAAGCATATAAGGTGTGTCGCTACCTTTGGTATCTTCATACTGAAGAAGATCTGCTTCAACAATATCACCGCCTTTGGTGTCAATTTTAACTTTAAAAACGTCAGTAGTGATATTAATTACAGAACGTTTAGCTAAAGTTGCTGAAGCGGGTAAACCTGAATCTGACGATGAAGGAATATAATCATCTGACTCTGGTGAATTTGCTTGTAGTGTTTGTGTTGTGGCACTTGGATCGACTTTAGGCTTGTTGTAATCATTATCCCATTCTTGGAACAATAAAAACGACACTAGCATTAGGCCAATTAATAAAAACGTGCGTTGCGATTCCATAACAGCTCTTATTTCTCGTGTTGGTGGTTAATATGGGTTAATTTTTCAGGGACGGGGTCTTCTCCACCTGAATGTAAAGGATGGCATTTTAATATGCGTTTTAAAGCTAACCAACTACCTTTTACCGATCCATGCAATTTAATTGCTTGAATAGCATAACTAGAACAGGTTGGATTAAAACGACAATGCGGACCTAACAGCGGGCTAATCCACTTTTGATAACCGCGGATAAATAACACTAAACAAAAAGTTGGTAAAGCAACAAGTGGTTTAAGTAACCTCATGATGTTTATGCCCCTACTTAAGTTTAGTGAGATAGATATCATGTATTTAAAGACTCAATTAGAAAATTTAAATGCATGATTAAAAGGTGAGCTAAAGATACATTAATTAACCCTGCAATTCTATTGCAATTAGGTTTGTTTGTTAGATTTAGCTGATTTGTTTGGGCGTTTCTTAAAAGGTGGCGGTTTAGGTGCACCTGGTTTACAGCGTTCGTTAATTTTTCGCCATAATTTAGTAAGTTGTTTGGTTATTTCTTCATTAGACTGCTCATCAATACCATTTTTAACCATAAGCACAATATCAATATTATCGATGCTGTGTTGATTTAAACGAAAACTTTCGCGAGCGAGACGTTTAATACGGTTGCGTTGGCATGCCTTTTTTACACGTTTTTTAGCAACAGTAAGACCTAACCGAGGTTTATCTTGGTCATTTGGTTTAGCTAATAGAGTAAAGAAAGGAGTTGCAGCCCGAGCGGGTTCATTAAATATGCGAGAGTAATGCGAGGGAGTTAACAGACGTAACTCCCTGCCAAAGCTAAAGTCTTCCACTTATAAATTAAGCAGAAAGAACTTTGCGGCCTTTAGCGCGGCGACGTGCTAATACTTTACGGCCATTTACAGTTGCCATGCGAGCACGGAAGCCGTGTGCACGTTTGCGTTTTAAAACGCTAGGTTGAAAAGTTCTTTTCATAACAATCTCATCCGATCGGTTAAAGTTAAAACATCCTATACAGGTCGCGATCCTGGCATAGGTGCCATTGCGAGCGCGAGATATTATAGAGTAAGTAATGTAAAGTCAATCATAATTACGTTAAGGGTATATAACCCACCTACTACTATATAAGAGATCATATAAGGCGATCTGTTAGGATCATCATAAATAAGAAGTTTTCCACAGCCCCTGTATAAAAAGTGAATAAAAGCGGGGGAAAAGTAAATTAGATCGTAAATTTGGTTCGCGATCTTGGTGTTATTTTGTTATGATCTCCTCTCAGGATCTAAAATAAAAACTGTTTTAAATCAGTTTGTTAATGGTTTTATACATCGATATCAACAATTTTATAAAAATCAATCTTTTACTTGTGGATAAAGTGTCTTCATAATACGGGGTCTTGGGTCGCTTATTGGACCATTTGAACGCAATAAATGTATGATTTATAATCATTAATGATGTGCGGGAATAAAAATTATATCTCTGGGAGTTTAACTGTGTATCTGTCGGTTTGGCAAAGTTGTTTATATGTATTGCAAGATGAGCTGCCTTCGCAGCAATTCAGTATGTGGGTAAGACCGCTACAAGCAGAAAGTACCGAAGATACCTTGACGATTTATGCACCTAATCGCTTTGTGCTTGATTGGGTGAGAGAAAAGTACCTAAATAGAATTAACGAATTACTAGTAGAAATTTGTGGTGTTGAAGCCCCAAAACTACGTTTTGATGTAGGTAGTAAACCTTTATTAAATGCACAAGCTGCACCGGTTATAGAAACTCAATCGGCACCAAGTGCACACGCTTCAGCAAAACAACAGCCTCGCGAGCAAAAGCCAGTTGTTGAACCTGCACCTAAGTCAGGTTACAAATCTAACATTAAAGAAAACTATACTTTTGATAGCTTTGTTGAAGGTAAATCAAACCAATTAGCAAAAGCTGCGGCCACACAGGTTGCCGACAATCCTGGCTCTGCTTTTAACCCTGTATTTATATACGGTGGCACTGGTTTAGGTAAAACTCACTTATTACATGCGGTAGGTAATGGCATTATGGCAAATAAGCCAGATGCTAAAATTGTTTACATGCATTCAGAACGCTTTGTTCAAGACATGGTAAAGGCACTTCAAAATAATGCGATAGAAGAATTTAAGCGTTATTACCGCAGTGTTGATGCATTAATGATTGATGATATTCAATTTTTTGCTAACAAAGAGCGTTCACAAGAAGAGTTTTTTCATACCTTTAATGCATTGCTCGAAGGTAACCAACAAATTATTTTAACCTCTGACCGTTACCCTAAAGAGATTGAAGGCGTTGAAGACAGGCTTAAATCACGTTTTGGTTGGGGATTAACAATTGCGATTGAGCCACCAGAGCTTGAAACACGCGTTGCTATTTTAATGAAAAAAGCCCAGCAAAGTAAGATTAACTTACCACACGAAGTTGCTTTTTTTATTGCCAAAAAATTACGTTCAAATGTTCGTGAGCTAGAGGGTGCACTTAACCGTGTAATCGCTAATGCGAACTTTACCGGTCGTCCTATTTCAATCGATTTTGTAAAAGAAGCGCTACGCGATTTACTTGCCTTGCAAGATAAACTGGTTACCATAGACAATATTCAGCGCACTGTTGCTGAGTACTATCGAATTCGTATATCAGACCTGTTATCTAAGCGCCGCAGCCGCTCTATAGCGAGGCCGCGCCAAGTAGCTATGGCGTTATCTAAAGAATTAACTAATCACAGCTTACCTGAGATTGGTGACGCATTTGGTGGACGCGATCATACGACCGTATTACATGCATGTCGTAAGATAAAATCACTACGTGACGAAAGCCACGAAATTAAAGAAGATTACCAAAATTTAATAAGAACATTGTCATCTTAGGGCTGACTTTATTATGCAAATAACAATATCAAGACAACAATTTTTAAAGCCATTGGTGCAAGTTTCGGGCGCAATAGAGCGCAAACACACGTTGCCAATTTTATCTAACGTTTTGTTAGTGGTAGAAAACGGACAACTTTCAATGACGGGTACTGACCTTGAAATTGAATTAGTTTCTGGCGTATTTGTAGGTGATGATATTGCCGATACAAAACTAACGTTACCCGCTAAAAAGTTACTCGATATTTGTAAAAGTCTACCAGATGGTTCAGACATTACTTTAAGCTTGCAAGAGCATCAATTACTTTTAACCAGTGGTAAAAGCCGTTTTTCATTAACGACTTTATCGGCTGATGATTTTCCTAATTTAGAAGAGTGGGACGGAGAGGTTGAATTTCAACTAACTCGTTTAGAGCTTCGTAAGTTACTCGAAAGCACGCATTTTTCGATGGCAAATCAAGACGTACGTTATTACTTAAATGGTATGTCGTTTGAAGTAGATAATACCGATATAAAAACAGTAGCAACAGATGGTCACCGTTTAGCTATAGCGCAAAAGCAATTAACGCAATCGCTTAATACTCAGCGTCAATTAATTATACCTCGCAAAGGTGTGCAAGAAATTATGCGCCTTATGGTAGCTGACGATGAATTGGTAACAATTCAGTTTGGTGCTAACCATATCCGTATTATTGATATTGAGTTTACATTTACAAGTAAACTGGTTGATGGGCGTTTTCCAGATTACCGTCGTGTATTACCCCGTGGTGGCGACAAAGTAATTACAGCTAACCGAGAATGGTTACGTAATGCGTTCCAACGAGTGTCTATTTTATCTAATGAAAAGTTTCGTGGCGTACGCTTAAACTTGTCAAATGGTTTATTAAAAATTACGGCCAACAACCCAGAGCAAGAACAAGCTGAAGAAGTTGTTGAAGTAAGTTACGAAGGTGCTGACCTAGAAATAGGGTTTAACGTGTCTTACGTATTAGACGTACTAAACACATTAAAAACAGAAGACGTACTATTTACATTAGCCGACTCAAACAGCAGTGCATTAATTGAAGGTGCAGGCGATGAAGAAGCAATGTACGTTGTTATGCCTATGCGTTTATAAGACTATAAATACATAATGAGCTTAAGTCATTTGAGCCTCAAATATTTTCGTAATATTGAGGCGCTGACGCTAGAACCAGTTAACGGCGTTAATATAATATATGGTGAAAACGGCAGCGGAAAAACCAGCCTTTTAGAGGCTATCTATTACCTTTCTCACGGCAAATCTTTTCGTACTCCAAAACACAAAAGTATTATCGCGCATCAGCAAGAGCAGTTTGTAATTCACGGGCGCAAAACAATACACGACTTATCTATTCCAATTGGTATTAGTAAAACCCAAACGGGTGAAACTAATTTAAAAATTAAAGGTAAGGCGAGCCGTAAAATATCCGAACTAGCTCAACTCATGCCAGTGCAAATTATTACACCAGAGAGCTATTCTTTATTTTTTGGTGGGCCTAAAGAGCGCAGAAAATTTTTAGATTTAGGTTTGTTCCACGTGGAACATGAGTTCTTTTTTTTATGGCAATCGTTCAATAAAGTACTTAAACAACGTAATGCATTGTTAAAAACTAAGCCCAAGAATTATTTTGACCAAATTAAGTTTTGGGACAAAGAATTTGTTAGACTGGCTGAAGAAATAAATAAATTAAGATTGGCGTATATAAGTAGGTTTAAGCAGCAATTTTTTGATAAAATGTGTGCAGAATTAACGCTTGTACGTGATTTAGAAATGACCTTTAACGCAGGTTGGAAAGAGACCGAATCTCTTGCAGATGCGTTAGAGCAAAACTTTGAGCGAGATGCTCGCCAAGGGTTTACAAGTAAAGGCCCTCATAAGGCTGATTTTAGTTTTAGTGTCGCTGGCAACAGTGTAGAGAATACGTTCTCACGCGGTCAATTAAAGTTACTATTGTATGCGTTAAAAGTTACGCAAAATAGCTTAATTGAGTCAGAGACAGATAAGCAATCTATATTGCTAATAGATGATCTACCTTCAGAGTTAGGCGAAGATACAAAAGAGAAAGTGGGTCAATTACTTGCTCACTGTAGTTCTCAAATTTTTATCTCTTCAATTTTGTCTGAAAGTATTTCTGCTGTGGTGGAACCCATGCAACGAGAACTACAAATGTTCCACGTGAAACATGGCAACCTAATAACAAGATAAGTGGGATTAACCATGTCTGAGAATTATGACTCGTCGAGTATTAAAGTACTTAAAGGATTAGACGCAGTAAGAAAGCGTCCTGGAATGTATATTGGGGACACCGATGATGGCACAGGCTTACACCACATGGTGTTTGAGGTCGTTGATAACTCGATCGATGAAGCCTTAGCAGGTCATTGTGATGATATTTACGTAACGATTCACTTAGACGGTTCTGTCTCAGTACGAGATAACGGTCGTGGTATCCCAACTTCTATTCATGAAGAAGAAGGCGTATCAGCAGCCGAAGTTATTATGACGGTACTTCATGCTGGTGGTAAGTTTGATGATAACTCTTATAAAGTATCAGGTGGCTTACACGGTGTTGGTGTTTCTGTTGTAAATGCACTTTCAGAAAAACTAAAACTTACAGTTCGCCGTGAAGGTAAACTTCATGAGCAGTTTTACACTATGGGTGTTCCAGATGCACCTCTAGCTGTTATTGGCGACTCTGACACGACTGGTACAGAACTACGCTTTTGGCCAAGTGGTGAAACATTCACAAACTTAGATTTTCATTACGAAATTTTAGCTAAGCGTTTACGCGAGCTTTCATTCCTAAATTCAGGTGTGAGCATCATTTTAAATGATGAACGTGAAGAAAATAAATCTGACCACTTTAAATACGAAGGCGGTATTCAAGCTTTCGTTGAATACTTAAACCGTAATAAAACACCTATACATAAAGGTGTATTCCATTTTACTCACGAGCGTGAAGAAGATGGTATTAGCGTTGAAGTATCAATGCAGTGGAATGATGCATACCAAGAAAATATTTACTGTTTTACCAATAATATTCCACAACGTGATGGTGGTACTCACTTAGCCGGTTTTAGATCAGCGCTAACACGTACACTTAATAACTATATGGAAAAAGAAGGCTTTAACAAAAAAGCTAAAACAACCAGCAATGCTACCGGTGATGATGCCCGTGAAGGCTTAACGGCTGTTGTTAGTGTTAAAGTTCCTGATCCTAAGTTCTCATCACAAACTAAAGATAAGCTAGTTTCAAGTGAAGTTAAGTCTGCAGTTGAACAAGCAATGGCTGAAAAATTCACTGAGTTTTTATTAGAAAACCCAACTGATGCCAAAATTGTTGTAGGTAAGATTATTGATGCCTCACGTGCTCGTGAAGCGGCGCGTAAAGCCCGTGAAATGACACGTCGTAAAGGTGCAATGGACTTAGCAGGCTTACCTGGTAAGCTAGCTGATTGCCAAGAAAAAGATCCAGCCCAATCTGAACTATACATAGTGGAAGGGGACTCTGCTGGCGGATCAGCCAAGCAGGGACGTAACCGTAAAAACCAAGCTATTCTTCCGCTTAAAGGTAAAATCTTAAACGTAGAAAAAGCACGTTTTGATAAAATGTTATCTTCGCAAGAAGTAGCAACACTAATTACTGCATTAGGGTGTGGTATTGGTCGTGACGAATATAATCCTGAGAAATTACGTTACCATCGCATTATAATCATGACCGATGCGGACGTGGATGGTTCTCACATTCGTACGTTACTATTAACATTCTTCTATCGCCAAATGCCTGAAATTGTAGAGCGCGGCTATATTTACATTGCTCAACCACCACTTTATAAAGTGAAAAAAGGTAAGCAAGAGCGTTATATTAAAGATGACCCTGCATTAGTTGAATACCTAACATCGCTTGCTCTTAATGGTGCAGCGTTGTATGCAAGTACAGATGCACCTGCTCTTGAAGGTGAAGCACTAGAAGAAATCGTTCACGATTATCAAAACACAGTTAAAGTAATTGAGCGTTTAAAGCGTAAATACCCTAACACGGTAATGGAGCGTTTAATTTATCAAACAGAATTGAAAACTGATGACCTTTCAGATGAAGCTAAAGTAATTGCTTGGACTAAAGTGTTGGTTGACAACCTGATTGCACGTGATGAAGATGCGACTATTTTCCATGCTGGTACAGAGCATGATGCTGAGCGTAATATGTATTACCCGGTTGTGAATATTCGTCAGCACGGTGTAGATAAAGCACACGTACTTCATTATGACTTTATTGCGTCACGTGACTACCAACGCATTGCTGTGACTGGTACTAACATCGCAAACATCCTTAGCGAAGGTGCATATATTCAACGTGGTGAGAAAACAAAACCTGTTGATAACTTTGTGGATGCTTTGGAATGGTTGATCACAGAATCGAAGCGCGGGATCTATATTCAACGCTATAAAGGACTGGGCGAAATGAACCCAAGCCAGCTTTGGGAGACCACAATGGATCCTAGTGCTCGCCGTATGTTACAAGTAACGATCGAAGATGCTGTTGGCGCGGATCAATTATTTGCGACCTTAATGGGTGACCAAGTAGAGCCTCGTCGTGAGTTTATTGAAAAGAACGCACTACGTGTAGTTAACTTAGACGTGTAAAAAATATTGCTTACATAGAAAAAGGAGCCTAATGGCTCCTTTTTTATTTTCTTCAATTACACAAACTGCTTAAAACCTGAGTGTACACACGGTATACTAAGGGTAATTTTCACGCTACTTCTTAGATAGTAAAAGCCAAATATGCAAAAATATGACGTAAAAACCTTTCAAGGTTTGATCCTGGCTTTACAGGATTATTGGGCGCAGCAAGGCTGTGTCATTATTCAACCACTTGATATGGAAGTGGGGGCAGGGACATTTCACCCGCAAACTTTTTTAAAGTCTATTGGTCCAGAGCCAATGGCGAGTGCATACGTGCAACCGTGTCGTCGTCCTACCGATGGCCGCTACGGTGAAAATCCCAATCGCTTACAACACTACTACCAGTTTCAAGTAGTTTTAAAGCCATCACCAGATAACATCCAAGAGCTTTATTTAGGCTCTTTAGCGGCTATGGGTATCGATACACTAACTCACGAAGTTCGCTTTGTAGAAGACAACTGGGAATCACCTACATTAGGTGCCTGGGGCTTAGGTTGGGAAATTTGGTTAAACGGCATGGAAGTAACGCAGTTTACCTACTTTCAGCAAGTTGGCGGTATTGAGTGTTCACCAGTAACGGGTGAGATCACTTACGGCTTAGAGCGTTTAGCAATGTACATTCAAGGCGTAGATAGTATTTACGACTTAGTATGGGCAGACGGTCCACTAGGGCGCGTAACCTACGGCGACGTGTTTCATCAAAATGAAGTAGAGCAGTCTACTTACAATTTTGAACACGCAAACGTAGAAGACTTATTTGCTCAGTTTGATAAATGTGAAGCAGAGAGCCAAAAGTTAATTGAAGCAAACTTACCACTACCGGCTTACGAGCAAGTAATGAAAGCATCGCACGCATTTAACTTACTAGACGCACGCCACGCAATTTCGGTAACCGAACGTCAACGTTATATTTTACGCGTTCGTGCGTTATCAAAAGCGTGTGCACAAAGTTACTATGATAAACGCGAAGCGCTTGGTTTCCCGCTGTGTAAGGATAAGTAAGTATGTCAGCACAAAATTTATTAGTAGAAATTGGCACAGAAGAGTTGCCACCAAAAGCACTGCGTAAATTAGCAGAAGCCTTTGCTGCAAACTTAACTGCAGAGCTAGAAACATTAGAGTTAGCACACCAAGGCGTAAGCTGGTATGCATCGCCTCGTCGTTTAGGTTTACAAGTAAAAGCGCTTGAAGCTAAGCAACAAGACAAAGAAGTTGAAAAACGTGGTCCAGCTACTAAAGCCGCATTTGACGGTGACGGTAATCCAACAAAAGCAGCAATGGGTTGGGCACGTGGTTGTGGTATTGAAGTAAAAGATGCACAAACACTTGAGACTGATAAAGGCGCATGGTTATTGCACATTGCTAAAGTAGCAGGGCAAGAAACCAAATCGCTAATGACAGGTGCAATTACTAAAGCGTTAGCTAAATTACCAATTCCTAAGCCAATGCGTTGGGGCGCGAATAAAACACAATTTATTCGTCCTGTGCATACAGTCACTATTTTATTTGGTGATGAGCTACTTGAAGGCGAGATCCTTGGTAAGAAAATAACTAACCAGCTTCAAGGTCATCGTTTTCATCACCCAGAAAAAATTAGTATTAACCATGCAGACGACGTTTTTGACGTACTTAAATCGGCTTACGTTATTGCCGATTACGAACAGCGTAAAGCACAAATTCGTACGCAAATAGAAGAGGCTGCAAAAGCAGTTAACGCTGTTGTTGCAATGGATGAAGATTTACTAGAAGAAGTAACATCACTTGTAGAGTGGCCAGTTACTTTAACGGCAACATTTGAAGAAGCATTTTTAGATGTACCAGCCGAAGCGTTAATTTACACCATGAAAGACGATCAAAAATATTTCCCGTTATTAGATCAAAACGGCAAACTTTTAAATAAGTTTTTGTTTGTATCTAACATCGAAAGTAAAGATCCAAGCGTCGTTATTTCTGGTAACGAAAAAGTAGTACGCCCACGTTTAGCTGATGCACAGTTTTTCTTTGAAACAGATAAAAAGAAAACTCTAGAAAGCCGACTAGAATCGCTTGATAGCGTATTGTTCCAAAAGCAACTTGGTACGCTTAAAGATAAGTCTGCGCGTATTAGTGAGCTTGCAGGTTATATTGCTGAGCAATTAGGTGCTGATAAAGTACTAGCAGAGCGCGCTGGTCTATTAAGTAAAACAGACTTAATGACTGAAATGGTAATGGAATTTACCGACGTGCAAGGTGTAATGGGAATGCATTACGCTCGCCATGACGGTGAAGCCGAGGATGTAGCCATAGCGCAAAACGAGCAGTACATGCCACGCTTTGCAGGCGACAACTTACCTACAAATTTAATTAGCTGCGCAGTAGCGATTGCTGATAAGTTTGACACGCTGGTGGGTATTTTTGGTATAGGCCAAGCACCTAAAGGTGACAAAGACCCATTTGCTCTTCGTCGTGCTGCTATTGGTGCACTTCGCATTATGGTAGAAAAAGAACTACCACTTGATATTTTAGACCTAGTAGCTAAATCGCAAACATTGTTTGGCGACAAGTTAACTAACTTAAATGTATCAGCTGATGTATTTGAATTTATGCTAGGGCGCTTCCGTGCTTGGTATCAAGACGAAGGTATTGAAGTAGACGTAATTCAAGCAGTGCTTGCACGTCGTCCGACTAAACCTGTTGATTTTGATCGCCGTGTTAAAGCTGTGAGCCACTTCCGTACATTAGACGCAGCAGAAGCGCTTGCAGCAGCTAATAAGCGTGTAGGTAATATTCTGGCTAAAAACGACATTACCAGCCAAGGTAGTGTTGATGAGAGCTTATTAAGCGACGACGCTGAAAAAGTATTAGCATCACAAGTAGCAAAATTTGCCACTGACCTTGCACCACTTTACGCAGATGGAAACTACCAAGAAGCATTAAGCCAATTGGCAGGTATTCGCGAAAGTGTTGATAACTTTTTTGACAACGTAATGGTTATGGCCGACGATGAAGCTGTTAAGCAAAATCGTCTTGCGCTGCTAAGCCAGTTAAGCGGATTGTTTTTAGGTATTGCAGATATTTCTGTTTTACAAAAATAACACCGATTAGCAATTTTAAAAGCCAGCGTTTTGCTGGCTTTTTAGTTTTCACTGTATGCAAAGGAAACCCCATTGATGATTTCTATGAAACGAATTTTAACCTTAGCAATTGCTGGTTTACTTACTGCCTGTACAAGCCAAATTTCGATTAACGATGTATTACCACAGCAAGAGCTTGACCGCACAATTTACTTACGTGGCGACTTTACACTGTGGGATGCAGAACCCCAGTATCAGTTTGCACCAGTTGGCCCTGCGCTTTATCAAGCAGAAGTGAAATTTTCGACGCCTGGTAAAGTGTACGAATTTAAAATAGCCGATGCCGATTTTAGTGAAGGTTACAACTGTGGTTACAGCGACGCACAACCAGCAGGGCAAAAACTAACACTCGGCCAGCCAGCTATTGCAGACTGTAATACTATTTATAACTACTTTAGCTACACGCCAGCGATAAAAGGCACCTACATAGTAAGCATTGATTACAGTGACTATGATGAGCCGAAAGTGACGATAACTAAAAAATAGCTAAGCTAAAAGTCGTCAGTTTTTAGCTGCCCGAGTGAGCTTATAGATTTGCGACAAGGACGTTGAATGAAGAATAGTAATAACAAAACAGTGAATAGATATAGCAAGCTATTACTAATTGAAACCGCTGGTTTATCAATAGCATTGCTAATATTCTTAATTATTTTGATTTGGTTGCTACTTAATGAGTATAGCTTAGGTAATATTATGAATAATGTTTTAAACTTCTTAGCAAGTTTAGGGAGTATAGCAGGCGGTTGTGCTGCCCTTTATGCATTTTACTCAATTCCAAAATGGAAAAAAGATTATGATAATAAGCTTTTTAGAGAAAAGTTATATAAAGCTTTAGCGAATATAGACGCTTTAGAAGAGTTAGTTAAACTGCAAGTTGATGCAAGAAAATATTACTGTAATTATAAAATAAATTTTAATATTGACGATGACAATACTAAAAAATATGGTATTCAAATGAATAAATGGGAGCGAGAAATATCCTACCTATTTAACTTAACTAGAGACCGCTTACTGATACTAAGTGAATATAGTTATTATTTCTCGCATATAAAAAATAATGAAATAAAAGGTAACTTAGATCTTCTAAGCCGTCATATAAAAATGATTCACAATATGCCCCGTGATACTGATATGGGTATTGACGTCAGCGCAATTCATATTGATAAGGAAAATAAAGAACATATTTTAGATACAGAAATATTTAAAAAGACTAAGGATTGTTTAAAAATACAACTTGAGAATAGTTAAATATAACTTAAAGCCCTTTCTTCACCACATACCTATAAGGTGCTTCTTCTGCATCTTTAGCCACCAGCGTGTGATCCATAAACGTACAAAAGCTCGGAATGTCGCGAGTTGTTGATGGGTCATCAGCAGTTATTAATAACGTTTCACCATCACTCATTTTACGAATAGCAGCGCGTACCATCATTACTGGCTCTGGACAGCGAAGGCCTATGGCATCTAATTGGTGATCGGGGTTATCAAAGCTCATAATAAATTGACCTGTTTAATTAAAGTGATTGCTGTGTACGCGAGTGCTTAGGTATAGCAATTAATAAGTTTGGGAGTTTAACGCAATTTTAAGTGTAATTTAACTATTTTACTTATCTTAATATGCCCATATTATTTGAAACTTTATTGCTGCAAAAGACTTTATTTAATAATACGCCCGATCACATAATTACGCTGTTACATGCTTGTTTGATAAAGGGTCGTTTTCACTTAATTAAAGCTAATAAAAAAGGCGAACTGAATAAAATCAGTCCGCCTTTTTAATCACCAAGATGGTTTTACATGTTTAAAACTAATTAGTCTTGAACACGTTCAAATACAGTGGCAATGCCTTGGCCTAAACCAATACACATAGTTGCTAAACCGTATCGTACATTTTTGTCTTCCATTAAGTGAATAAGCGATGTGCTAATACGCGAACCCGAACAACCCAGAGGGTGACCAAGTGCGATTGCGCCGCCATTTAAATTCACTTTTTCGTCAACAACATCCATTAACCCTAAATCTTTCATTACAGGTAATGATTGTGCTGCAAAGGCTTCGTTAAGTTCTACTACGCCTAGGTCATCAATTGTAATACCGGCTTGAGCAAGTGCTTTTTTACTTGCTGGTACTGGGCCGTAACCCATAATTGATGGATCGCAACCAGCGACTGCCATTGCTTTAATACGCGCACGAATTGGTAAGCCAAGTTCTTTAGCTTTTTCTTCGCTCATTACTAACATTGCAGATGCGCCGTCAGAAAGTGCAGAAGACGTACCGGCTGTTACCGTACCCGATGCAGGATTAAATACAGGGCGAAGTTTTGATAGGCCTTCTACTGTTGTTTCTGGGCGAATTACTTCGTCGTCTTCAACTAATATAAGCGAACCATCTGCTGCGTGACCTTCCATTGCTAAAATTTCGCGACGAAAACGGCCTTCAACAGTTGCCGCTTGTGCACGTTGATGTGAACGGTAAGCAAATTCATCTTGTTGCTCACGGCTAATGCCATGAAGCGTTGCAAGGTATTCTGCTGTTAAACCCATTGAGCCCGATGCTTGTGCAATCGTTGTTGCTAAGCCTGGGTGAAAGTCGTTGCCGTGAGTCATAGGTACGTGACCCATGTGCTCAACACCACCAATTAGGTAAGTGTCGCCAGCGCCGGTCATTATTGCGCGTGCAGCGTCATGCAATGCTTGCATTGACGAGCCACATAAACGGTTAACCGTTACAGCAGGTACGCTGTGTGGGATACCGGCAAGTAATGCTGCGTTACGTGCTACGTTAAAGCCTTGCTCTAATGTTTGTTGTACACAACCCCAATAAATATCGTCAATTGATGCTGGATCAACTGCTGGGTTGCGATCAAGTAAGCCTTTCATTAAATGTGCGCTTAAGTCTTCAGCACGTTTATGTTTGAATACGCCACTTTTAGAGCGACCCATTGGTGTGCGGATACAATCTACAATTACTGGATTATTCATGATATTAACCTTCCACCTTATAGAAAACACGACCTTCTTCGGCCCACTTGCGAGTTTGCTCAGATACTTGGTAAATCGCACCTAGGTGAGCGTATTTGTCTGCTGCTGCAACAAAGTTAGCTAAACCAGTTTGATCTAAGTAACGGAACGCGCCGCCTCTAAATGGAGGGAAACCAACACCATAAACTAATGCCATATCTGCTTCTTGCGGAGAGGCAACAATGCCTTCTTGCAAACACAGTAGCACTTCGTTAATCATTGGAATCATACAACGGTCGATGATTTCTTGTTTATCAAATTCTTTTGGTGCGTCTGTAATTGGGCTTAATAGCTCAACTGCTGTCTCGTCATGAGACTTTTTAAGACGACCGCGACGATCTGTTTCGTATTTGTAAAAACCGGCTTTGTTCTTTTGACCAAAACGTTTTTCGTTGGCAAAAATAGTCACAGGGTCTTTATCAGCACGAGCCATACGCTCAGGGAAACCGTCAGCCATTACGCCAGTACAATGGAACGCTGTATCAATACCTACAACATCAAGTAAGTAAGCCGGACCCATAGGCCAGCCAAATACGTTTTCCATTACTTTATCTACTTTTGCAAAGTTAGCGCCTTCAACCACTAATTTGCTAAAACCTGCAAAGTAAGGGAATAAAACACGGTTTACAAAAAAGCCTGGGCAATCGTTAACAACAATTGGTGATTTACCTAATTTAAGCGCGTAATCAACTACTGCATTAATTGTTTTATCTGAGGTCTTAGCACCACGAATAATTTCTACTAATGGCATTTTTGGCACTGGATTGAAAAAGTGCATACCACAGAAGTTTTCTGGCTTATCTAGCGCTTGTGCTAGTAAATCAATACAAATAGTCGATGTGTTTGAAGTAAGTACAGTGCCTTCTGGCATGTTCTTTTCAAGATCAGCGAGTACTGCTTGCTTAACTTTAGGGTTTTCTACAACGGCTTCAACAATAATGTTGGCGCTTTGTAGGTCTGAATCGTTAAGTGTTGGTTTGATTTTGCTAAGAGTTGCCAACATTTTTTCCATTGGCATGTGGCCACGCTTAACTTTTGCACCTAATAACTTAGACGCTTCACCCATACCTAAATCAAGCGCATCTTGTTGGATGTCTTTCATTATAATAGGTGTGCCTTTATAAGCAGACTGGTATGCAATACCGCCGCCCATAATACCTGCACCTAATACAGCTGCTTGTTTAATTTCTACATCGCTGTGCTTAGCAAATTTACGTGCTTTACCTTTAATGTATTGGTCAGCTAGGAATATACCTGTTTGAGCTGCTGCTTCTGGTGTACGTGCTAATTTAGCAAAGTTGGCATTTTCGATTGCCATTGCTTCATCGCGAGTACAGTTTGCCGCTGCTTTAATAGTACGTACAGCCATAACCGGTGCAGGATAGTGGCCTTTGGTTTTACCCATTACCATACCTTCTGCCATAGCAAAGCTCATGCCTTGCTCAACACGGTTTAATTTAAGTGGCTGTAGTTTTACGTTACGTTTTGCTTGCCAATCTAGCTTGCCAGCAATCGCAAGTTCAAGCGTTGATACACTTGACTCTAAAAGTTTGTCAGTACTAACTACCGCGTCAAACGCACCTACTTTAAGGGCATCTGCTGCGCGATTTTCTGCGCCAGAGGTAATCCACATCATTGCGTTATCGGCGCCAATGATACGTGGTAAGCGCACTGTGCCACCGAACCCTGGCATTATGCCAAGCTTAACTTCTGGTAGGCCCATTTTAGCTGTTTCGCTTGCTATACGATAATCGGTAGCAAGTGCCCACTCACAACCACCGCCAAGTGCCATACCGTTTATAGCGGTTAGGGTTGGGAATGGTAAATCTTCGATTGCATCAAAAACGTCTGTTGCATTTTTGATCCACGTTACTAATTCTGCTTCTGGTTTAGTAAACGTTGGTAAAAATTCGAAGATATCGGCACCAATAATAAAGTGCTCTTTATCACTGGTAAAAATCATGCCTTTGATATCAGTATTAGCGGCTAATTCTTTTAATGCTGCCGCGCAATCTGAAAGAGTTTTTTGAGATAATGTGTTTACAGAACCTGCAACACAAAACTTAAACTCGGCGATGCTTTCCTTTAGGAAGCTAACTTCAAAGGAATCGCTTTTATATAACATTATTATTCTCCCTAGTTGACGAACTAAGACTGGTACGATGAGTTTGCATTTCAATCAGTGTGCTTGCTTTAAATTAAAAATGCAACGAAAAATTTAACTCGGTTACAATCGACTGGTTAAAATATAGCTGGTTTGGTGCTAAGGTGGTTGAAAAGTTTTTATTCACTACTTTAATTTTTTATTAAAGGACATTATGAAAAAATATTTATTAAGTGTTGCGGCAGCTGCATTCATTTTCCCTCTTTATTCTGCCGAGGCAAGTATCGATAACGAGGCATTTTTAGATGCCGAAAAAAAAGTAAGGTACGGAAGCTACCAAGACTTTAAAGAAGCGGTTAGTGGCTTAAATCATCCGTTGAAACCTTACGTTGAAAAAACATATTGGCAGCGCCATCCAAATATTAAGTATCAAGCAGAGATAGAAGACTATTTAAACATATATCAACATACTCCGCTTGAGTGGCCGGTACGTAAAGCATGGTTAGAGTATTTAAAAAAGAAAAATAAAAAAGCAGCTTATATTCGTAATTACCGTGAAACGTCTAATACTGGGCTTACCTGTACTTATTTAGATTTTCAGCTTGATTTGGGCGCACCTGAAAAAGCAATATTTAATCAGGTAACCGACCTATGGGCTGTGGGTAAGTCGCAGCCAAATGAGTGCGATAGTTTATTTTCACAGTGGCGTAAAAAAGGCTACATGAAAGAAGAAACCGTTTGGAAGCGCGTTACACTTGCCGCTGATGGCGGTACGCAAAGCTTACTACCTTATTTAAAAACGCTGTTACCTAAAAATGAAAGCTACTTAGCAGATTTATATTTAAAAGTACGTAAAGATCCAAGCGCTGCAGCTGGATTATATAGATATAAAAATAAGTCAGCTAAAGAAGGCCAAATAGCACTTTATGGTGTTAAGCGTTTAATATGGCGCGATAAAGAGCTTGCTTTGAAGGCGTGGGAAAAGTTAGAAAAAATATTTAAGTACAGTGATGAGGAAAAAGCGGGTGTGTATTACACTTTTGCATTGTCGCTTGCTTCAAGCGGGCATAAACAAGCGAGCTTTTGGCTAAATAAAGTGCCAAAAGAGCGACTAGACAGCAAGCTTATTCAATGGCAACTGGGCAATATGCTCAAAACCCAAGATTGGGAAGGTATCGCTGCGTTTTTTACAGGTAAAGAAAACTTAAGCCTTGGCCAACAATATTGGTTAGCTTACAGCTATGCAAAACGTGGTGAGCAACAAAAAGCCGACGACATTTGGAAAACCGTAGCGGCTAATCGTGATTATTACGGCTTTTTAGCAGCTGCGCGTTTGGGTTTACCTGTTGATTTAAATAATCAACCTTTAGCTGTTGATAAGGTACTTGTAGATAAAGTAAGGAATGCACCAGGTTATAAGCGCGCAAAAGCACTTTACGATATTGAGCGCTTTACGTCGGCGCGCCGTGAGTGGAATTATTTAACGGATACGTCTAGCGATGAAGAAAAGCTAGCAGCATCACAGTTATCTACCGATTTAGGTTGGCACGACAGCACTATTTTTACTTTAGCAAAAATTAAAGCGTGGGATAACGTAGAGCAACGCTTTCCGTTTGCTTTCCAAGATGTATTTGAGCGCTACAGTAAACGTAGCAAAATAGATGTTGCCTGGAGTATTGCTATTGCAAGGCGCGAAAGCTCTTTTGCGCCAGATGCACGCTCGCATGCTAATGCACGTGGTTTAATGCAGTTATTACCTAGTACTGCTGAGTATGTAAATAAAGGCAGTGTGACAAGTAGTCGTTTATATCAACCTAAAACAAATATTAGGTTGGGTACGAGTTACTTACAATACTTAAAAAAGAAAAACCATGGCAATGAAGTGCTGGCAACAGCTTCTTATAATGCGGGTTATCACCGTATAAAGCGTTGGTTACCTGATGACGCTATTCCGGCTGAGTTATGGGTAGAGCTTATTCCGTATCGCGAAACCCGTGATTACGTAAAAAATGTATTTGCGTACAGACAGGTTTACCATACAAGAATGGGCCGAGAAGGTAATGTATTAGCGCCGCTACTCGAAATGAAAATGGGCGGTTGAATATATGATACCAATCGACCAATAACTTAACACGATAGGTATAGGTATTAATAAGGGGGATGTTTACATGTTAAATATCCCCCTTTTTTGAGCGTTTAGTGTTTAAGTGGTAGACTCAGAGCAAGTTAAATTTAACAGATGGATTAACAATGGATAAATTAGCCGTTTTATACGCCGAACATATTGCAACACTGCAACAGCGTACTCGTACAATTTGTAATAGCGAAGGGTTAGAAGGATTAGTAATTCATTCAGGCCAAGCTAAGCGCCAGTTTTTAGATGATATGTATTATCCATTTAAAGTTAATCCACAGTTTAAAGCGTGGTTACCGGTTATTGATAATCCTCATTGCTGGATTGTGGTAAATGGCAGCGACAAACCAAAACTAATATTTTATCGTCCAGTAGATTTTTGGCATAAAGTACCAGACGAGCCTCGCGACTTTTGGGCTGAGTACTTTGATATAGAGCTATTACTTCAGCCTGATCAAGTTGAAAAGTTATTACCATACGACAAAGCTAAATACGCTTACATGGGCGAATATATTGAAGTAGCGCAAGCACTTGGTTTTAGTATTATGAACCCTGAGCCTGTACTTAACTATTTTCATTACCACCGCGCTTATAAAACGCAGTACGAGCTTGAATGTTTACGCAACGCTAACCGCATTGCAGTAGATGGGCATAAAGCTGCGCGCGATACATTTTTTAATGGCGGCAGTGAGTTCGATATTCAACAAGCGTACTTAATGGCTACACGTCAAAGCGAAAATGAAATGCCGTACGGCAACATTGTTGCGCTTAACGAAAACTGCGCTATTTTGCATTACACGCATTTTGATCCAAAAGCGCCACACACGCATAACTCATTTTTAATTGACGCCGGTGCAAACTTTAATGGTTACGCTGCTGATATTACCCGAACTTATGATTTTAAAAAGCAGGGTGAGTTTGCTGAGCTTGTGCAAGCTATGACGGTTCAACAAATTGAATTAGGTAAAGGTTTAAAGCCGGGTATGCTTTATGGTGATTTACACGTTGAATGCCATAACCGTATAGCACAAATTCTAAGTGATTTTAAAATTGTTAATTTACCTGCTGAGGAAATTGTTGAGCGTAAAATTACCTCTACTTTCTTCCCGCATGGTCTAGGGCATCACCTTGGTTTACAAGTGCATGATATGGGCGGCTTTATGAGTGACGAAAAAGGCACTCATCAGCCATCGCCAGAAGGGCATCCGTTCTTGCGTTGTACTCGTCGAATAGAGAAAAACCAAGTGTTTACCATTGAGCCAGGCTTATATTTTATTGATTCACTGCTTGGTGATTTAGCGCAAACCGATAATAAGCAATTTATTAATTGGGAAAAGGTTGAGTCATTTAAACCATTTGGCGGTATTCGTATTGAAGATAACATTATTGTTCACGAAGATAGCTTAGAGAATATGACACGAGATTTAGCGCTCGATTAATTCTAGTTAACACTAATTAGTTTATACACGTTAAAATACGTACATTATTTAAAGGGGCCTTTTGGCCCCCTTTTTACAAGTTTAAAATATGTCTGAATATAAATATCCCGCTACTGACGTTTTTCATCAAGAAGAAATTAAAAAAAGTACGTTTATAGTTCACATTGCACATACCCCCGATTTAAATTCAGCTAAAGCATTTATTAAAAGCATTGAAGAAAAGTATAGCGATGCGCGTCATAACTGCTGGGCACATGTGGCAGGCAACCCCGGTGGCAGCCATGTTTATGGTTTTTCGGACGATGGTGAACCAAATGGCACTGCAGGAAAACCTATGTTAAATGTGCTGGTGGGTTCAGGCCTT
Organism: Pseudoalteromonas sp. NZS100_1; assembly: GCF_015864285.1. NCBI lineage: Bacteria > Pseudomonadati > Pseudomonadota > Gammaproteobacteria > Alteromonadales > Pseudoalteromonadaceae > Pseudoalteromonas > Pseudoalteromonas sp. NZS100_1. The sequence goes on along the minus strand of NZ_JADYXN010000030.1, from coordinate 13,400 downwards.
GGCGAAATCACAGCTGTTGTTACACGTTACTTTGGCGGCATAAAATTAGGCACGGGCGGGTTAGTACGTGCTTATGGTGGCTCATTAAATAATGCATTAGTAAAATTGCAAACGGTACTTAAAGTTCCCAGTGTTGAAATTACAGGGAGTAGCGAGTACAGCATGCAAGGTGCGATTGAGCAGTTATTAAAAACAAAGTATCAAGTGCTTAATATTGATAAGCAATTTACTGCTAATATTGAATGGGTGATTACAATAGATAGCCGCGAAGCTCAGCAAGCAATCAAAGATATTTTTGATTTAAGTCACGGCGCAGTTGAGTTAACTATTAAAGAGTAATAACCTACACAAATTGCATGTAATGCATACTGACCCTATTTAATTTGGTTGATACTACTCAGCCTGAATTTACTAATAATAAAAGCGACAAGCTAAATGCAATTTCGTACCATCATAAAAATTCTTGGCCAACTTGTTGCGCTGTTTAGTATTACCATGGTGCCTCCGGCACTGGTGTCTTTAATATATAAAGACGGTGGTGGTGTTCCTTTTGTTTTAGCATTTATCTTTAGTGTTGTTATTGGCATGATGGCTTACTACCCAAACCGCCATGAAAACGGTGACTTAAAAGCACGTGAAGGCTTTTTAATTGTTGTTTTGTTTTGGCTGGTACTTGGGGCGTTTGCGTCCTTGCCGCTTATATTTTTACAAGAACCTAATTTATCACTCGCCGATGCGGTGTTTGAAGCATTCTCTGGCTTAACAACCACCGGCGCTACAGTACTTACCGGTATTGAGTACTTACCTAAGTCGGTGTTGTTTTATCGCCAGCAACTCCAGTGGTTTGGCGGTATGGGTATAATCGTACTCGCTGTCGCTATACTCCCCATGCTAGGTGTTGGTGGTATGCAGTTATATCGCGCTGAAATACCTGGGCCTGTAAAAGATTCCAAAATGACCCCGCGAATTGCCGATACAGCAAAGCACCTTTGGTATATTTATGTGTCGCTGACTATTGCTTGTATGCTGGCTTATTGGGCAGCAGGGATGGAGTGGTTTGATGCGATATGTCATGCATTCTCAACGGTCGCGATAGGTGGTTTTTCTACTTACGATGCTTCCATGGGGCACTTTGACAGCCCTGTAATTAACTTTATTTGTGTGTTCTTTTTAATTATTGCCGCTGTTAACTTCTCCCTGCACTACGCTGCAGTGGCGAGTCGAAACGTACAAGTTTATATTCGAGACCCTGAGTTTAAGGTGTTTTTGTGTATTCAATTAGCGCTGGTGGTTATTTGTTTTACCGTACTTTCCTCTAATGAAATATTTGCTAATGGCGATGAAACCCTCGATCAGGCATTATTTCAAGCTGTTTCTATGAGTACAACAGCAGGCTTTGCTACTGATAACTTTTCAACATGGCCTTTGTTTTTACCTATTTTACTTATATTTTCGAGCTTTATTGGTGGTTGTGCAGGCTCTACTGGTGGTGGTATGAAAGTAGTGCGCGTGTTCTTACTGTACTTGCAGGGTGTGCGTGAGCTTAATCGTTTGGTGCACCCACGGGCTATATATTCAATCAAGCTGGGTCGAAAGGCGTTGCCAGACAAAGTAGTAGAAGCCGTGTGGGGATTTTTCTCTGCGTATGCGTTGGTGTTTATTATTATTATGTTAGCGCTTATGGGCACGGGTATGGATAACATAACTGCGTTCTCAGCCACTGCGGCTTGTTTAAATAACTTAGGTCCAGGTCTGGGTGATGTAGCATCGCATTATGGCGCTATAACCGATGGTGCTAAATGGTTGCTTACCATTGCAATGGTGTTTGGTCGTTTAGAAATATTTACTTTATTAGTACTATTTACGCCTACATTTTGGCGTGGTTAAACGAGCCATTTGAATTTTAAAATACAAGTTAGTGGGAAAGGGATATGCCAACAAATTTAGAAAAGCTAAAGCATATAAGTGTAGGCAGCTTAGTCGACCTAGAAATATTAACACCTACAAGCAGTAAGCGTGTTAAAACTGAATTAGTTGGTTTACTCGATAAACAGTTTATTATTTTAAATTATCCCAATGCAAAGCGTTTACCTGTGGCGAGTGACTATTTACGTGATGGCGTAATGGTTGTTGTAAGAGCGCTTATTGAAGGTAGTGGTGGGCAAGTTATTGCGTTTCGCCAGCAAATTATGTCGGTAGCCTCTCATCCCGCTAAACTCGTGTTTATAAACTTTCCAAAGCAAGTGCAGTTATTTGCGCTACGCTCACAAACACGCATACCTACCTTATTACCTGCAAAGCTAAAACTAAGTGACGATAGGGTACTTGAAGGCCTTATTAAAGACATTTCACTCACTGGTGTAATGTTTGATATTAGAGGCGATCAGCAAGTTGAAAGTATTAAAGATATGCAATGCACTGTCGTACTTAATAGCAGTGATAAAGATTTTGAAGGTGAAATTTGCAGTGTTAAAGAGCATGCCGCAGGTGTGCACTGTGGAATTAAGCTACTAGCAAGCGAGGATGAAATGAAAGCCTTTATGAAAGAGCATTTTATAGACCCTTCTGCGCTTGAGCCTACCGTTGAATAAATAGGTTTTCGCTTATTTGCAACAAAAAGGCATTTTACGTCAGTATTTATAAAATGTTTTTTTCTCTTTCATAATTAAAATTATTATTTAAATAAAACAACTGATTACGTATTATTTTTTACAGCTTATTTTTTGTTATTAAAGCTTCCTCGTTAAAATTTATCTCAATTATTCTTTAAAATCCCTCCTTTTAAAACCGTACACTTAAAAATGTATCTTTTTATATAAACATAACTATATGTTTTTAATGATTTTAATGTCATCTCTTTAAAACGTGTTGCTAAAGGGCAACAATAACTATTCTAAAAACGCCTTCTTGTTGTACGTTTTATATTTAACTTATTGAAAATTAATAGCTTTTAAATGTTGGCATCTAAGTTGTAATAGTCTAAGTGTACTGAACGAAATCGTGATTCAAAGTGAAATACTTAATCGCACACACATAAATTTGAAGGATACATATTATGAAAAGCATTAATAAAACTTTAGCACTTATCGCTATTGCATCTTCTTCAGCCGCTTTTGCTGCAACAGATTTTGACACACTGGATGTAGACGGCAGTGGCACAATTAGCCAAGCAGAAGCATCAGTTGATGCAAAGCTAATGAGCATGTTTTCTGAGCTTGATACTGACCAAAATGGTGAGTTATCAAAAGAAGAATTTTCAGAAGCTTAATTAAAAAGTATTTATCCTGAGTTGCCAAAGACACCTAAGTAGGCAAGGGAGCTTACGAAAGAGGATAACAAGGAAGTGAAAAATTACGTTTTAAGTTAAACGAAGCAATTTTTTTGATAGAACATTGAAGGATTAAGTTATGAAACATTTAAATAAAGCATTAGCACTTATAGTACTAGCATCTTCTTCCGCTGCATTTGCAGCATCAGATTTTGACAGCCTTGATATCGATGGTAGCGGCACAATTAGCCCAAGCGAAGCGGCAGTCGATACAGATTTAATGGCTGAATTTATTGAGCTAGATACCGACGGTAGCGGCGAGCTTTCTAAAGAAGAATTCGCTAATTACTAATTAATCTTTTCAGATTAAACATTTTTCACAGTCAGGGATCTTTGAAAAGGACTTCCCATATTACTAGGAATATTATTATGAAAACATTAAATACAACACTTGCAGTTATCGTTTTAGCATCTTCATCAGCAGCATATGCCGCAGTAGATTTTGCCTCTTTTGATGCAGATGGTAACGGTGCTATTACAATGGAAGAAGCGAAGGTTAACCCTCAGCTTGTAAAGATTTTTGATGATTTGGATACTGATGGTAATGGTGAAATCTCTAAAGAAGAGTTTTCAAAAGTACAGTAATCAATATTTAAGCATACTCCATTAAAGCCGCCTTAGTCAGCGGCTTTTTTGTGTGTTCAATTAACTAATTTAAGGAACTAATTAAAGAAAGATAGCACTTACTTGGAATAGTTTTTCTACAACGGTAATGTGTTTTTTGTCGATTAAAAACATGATGACATGATCGCCCGACATAATAATTGTATCGTCGTGGGCTATCAGTACATCGTCATTACGTACTATTGCGCCAATAGTGGTACCCGCCGGAAGTTTTATATCGGCAATTGCACGACCAACCACTTTAGATGTGTTTTCATCACCATGGGCAACCGCTTCAATAGCTTCTGCCGCACCTTTACGTAGTGAATACACATTAACAATATCACCACGTCGTACGTGCGTTAATAACGCTGATATAGTGGCTTGTTGCGGTGATATGGCAATATCTATTTCGCCGCCTTGTACTAAATCAACGTAAGCTCCACGTTGAATAAGCACCATGGTTTTCTGTGCGCCCATACGCTTTGCAAGCATGGCCGACATAATGTTTGCTTCATCGTCGTTGGTTACGGCAATAAATACATCAACTTGTTCTATATGTTCTTCTGAAAGTAGTTCTTGATCAGATGCATCACCACAAAAAACGACCGTGTTATCGAGCATTTCTGAGAGTTGCTCGGCACGTTCTTTGCTGCGTTCAATTAGTTTAACGGTGTGGTTTTTTTCAAGTGAGCGGGCAAGGCCTGCCCCAATGTTACCGCCACCAGCTATCATAATTTTTTTGTACGAACGCTCAAGTTTTTGTAGCTCGTTCATTACTGCGCGTATATGTTTTGTAGCGGCAATAAAGAATACTTCGTCGTCGGCTTCAATAACGGTGGTACCCAGTGGTTTTATTGCTTTACCCTGGCGGTAAATAGCGGCAACACGAGTTTCTACATTAGGAATATGTTCTTTAAGTGCAGATAACGCATAACCTACTAATAAACCACCATAGTAAGCTTTTACGGCGACTAACGAGAGCATGCCATCGGCAAACTGCAATACTTGCAGAGCACCAGGGTAGTCAATTAAACGGCGAATATACTTAGTGACCAGTGCTTCTGGGGCAATGTAATGATCGATTGGTAAATCATCGTTTTGAAAAAGCTTTTCGCGGTATTTTAAATATTGCTCTGAGCGAATGCGGGCAATTTTAGTGGGCGTTTTAAAAATACTGTATGCCACTTGGCATGCCACCATGTTCACTTCATCTGAACTGGTTACCGCTATAATCATATCGGCATCTTCAGCGCCTGCACGGCGTAATACGTCAGGATGCGCGCTGTGGCCCATAACCCCTTGTAAGTCGTACTTATCTTGAAGTTCACGTAATCGGTTACCGTCTATATCAACAACGGTAATTTCGTTTTGTTCGCCAACTAAGTTTTCAGCAAGCGTAGCACCAACTTGCCCGGCACCGAGTATAATTATTTTCATTATTTACCCGTGGTATTGACCATAATTTAATTAAAAAAATAGCCATTTAATGTTTCATAAATGGCTAACTATTTAGTGTACGGCTATTAGGCTTTTTTAACTAGCTTAGCGTAATAAAATCCATCACTTTCACCGGGCAGTAACTGCAAACCTGGAGTTGTTACGGTATCATTTTCGTGTAGAGGTATATGTTCTACATCATCGTTATTAGCTAAAAACTTAGCAACTTGCTGTTGGTTTTCTTGTGGAAGAACCGAACACGTAGCATATACCAATGTGCCACCTGGTTTTAACAGTGGCCAAATGCTATCAAGAATATCGCTTTGTAATTTAGCTAAGTCTTCGATGTCTGATGCGCGACGTAACCATTTTATATCAGGGTGACGGCGAATTACGCCAGTGGCTGAACAAGGCACATCAAGCAAAATACGATCAAATAATTTTTCGTCCCACCAAGTATGTGGTTGTGAGGCATCGCCACATTGTAGGTCTGCACCTAAGCCAATACGCGTTAAGTTTTGCTTAACGCGTTCAAGGCGAGTTGAGTCGCTATCAAGTGCAAGTACATCAGCATCAGCAAGCTCTAATATATGACATGTTTTACCGCCAGGTGCTGCACAGGCATCTAAAATGTAGTCATCTGCTTTAGGTTCTAAAAAGCGTGCTGCAAGTTGGGCTGCTGCATCTTGTACTGAACATGCACCCGTATCAAACTCAGGCAACGAAAATACATCGCGTGGTTTGGCAAGCTTAATCCCATCTATAAAGTCTGGGTTTAAGGTGTGTTCAATGTCGTTAGCGCTAAGCATATCGCTGTATTCTTGCGTACTAAATTGCGATTGATTTACACGTAACCACATAGGTGCTTGTTGTTGGTTTTCTGCAAGTATATCTTCCCAGCTATCTGGATAGGCTTCTTTAACTTGTTTGATAAACCAATTTGGGTGGTTGTATAAGCACACAGGGATCAGCTTTGCTTTTTCTTCAAGCTCTGCTTGTTGGCGCTGAAAACTACGTAAAATAGCGTTTATTAGCCCTTTTAATCCTAAAGCGCGCAGTTGAGCCAGTGCGTTTACCGTTTCTGAAATGGCAGCATGCGGTGGTACGCGCATATGCTGTAACTGATAAATACCCACGTATAATAAAAACTGAAATATTCTACGTTTACCTTTTAATGGCTGCTCTACTAAGTGTTGGCAGTAATTTTCAAGGCTCGGTAAGTAGCGTAAAACGCCGTAACAAATTTGCTGTAGCAGCGCTTTATCTTTAGGCGGCAAGCCTTGGCTTGCAAATGGAAGTTCTTGATTAAGCGATGCGCCTTTATCAACTACGTTATATAAAGTTTCAGCGGCCAGCGCTCGTACGTTTGGAACATTACTCATTGTTTTCGCCTAATATTGTGCCAGGAGTAACCCAGTCACTACGACCATTTAAAAAGTCGTTAATTGCCATTGGTTTTTTACCTTGCGGTTGTAATTGCGTAATACATAAAGCATGTTCGCCACATGCCACTACTACACCATTTTTGTCGCTTGATAAAATTTGCCCAGGATTACCTAATTGCTGCACAACCTGCGCTTGATAAATCTTTACTGTTTGCCCACCCATTTGGGTAAAGCACACTGGCCATGGATTAAAAGAGCGAATGTTTCGCTCAATTTGCAGCGCACTCATTGACCAGTCGATATTAGCTTCCTCTTTAGAAAGCTTTTTAGCGTAGTTAGCAAGTTCATCATTTTGAGGCTCAGGGGTGATCTCACCATTAGCTGATTTATTAATGGTTTCAATCAACGCGTCTGGGCCTAGCTCAGCAAGTTTTGTATATAAACTTTCGCTGGTTTCGGTGGCGCTAATAGGGCAGCGGCTTATATGTAGCATATCGCCGGTATCTAGCCCTTCATCCATTTGCATTATTGTTACGCCAGTTTGCTCGTCGCCTGCCCAAATTGCGCGTTGAATAGGTGCAGCACCGCGCCAGCGCGGTAATATAGAACCATGCACATTTAAGCAACCTAACCGTGGGGCTTCTAATATAGCTTTAGGTAAAATTAAGCCATACGCTACAACAATCATAATGTCGGCGTTTAAGCTTGTTAGCTCAGCTAGTGCTTCATCATTTTTTAATGATTGAGGCTGAAAAACCGGTAAGTCGTGCTCAAGCGCTAGCGCTTTAACTTCACTGGCTTTTAATTTTTTACCACGACCTGCAGGGCGATCTGGCTGGCTATATACACCCACTATTTGGTGTTCGCTTTGAATCAGCGCTTGTAAATGACGTGCGGCAAAGTCCGGCGTACCGGCAAATATAATGCGTAATGGTTGAGTCACTGAGTTTTCCTAAGGTGCTTATTACTAGTCTGCAAACTTGGCTTCTTTTTCAAGCTTTTTACGAATACGTTGGCGCTTTAATGGAGATAAGTAATCAATGAACAGCTTACCTTGAAGGTGATCTAGTTCGTGTTGAATACAAATAGCCAGTAATTCATCTGCATCTAATACAAATTCTTCACCGTCTTCGTTTAGTGCAGCGACTGTTACTGTTTCTGCGCGGTCTACTTTTGCGTACGAGTTAGGTACTGATAAACAGCCTTCTTCGCTAACGGTAGAGCCGTCTTTTTTGATAATTTGTGGGTTAATTAATACCAGTGGCTCATCGCGCTCTTCTGATACATCAATAACGACTATTCGTTGATGAATATCTACTTGCGTGGCAGCAAGCCCAATGCCATTTTCATCGTACATTGTCTCTAGCATGTCTTTTACAATTTGACGTACTGTGTCGTCAACTTGTGCAACATCTTTTGCTATAGTACGTAAACGCTCATCTGGAAATCTTAAAACTTCTAACCTAGCCATAGTTACCTTTTCACTTGTGCTTAATTTAGGGTATTGTATGCTCTTATTTTAGCCATTCGCGTTCACCTTTAACAGGTTTTGGGCAATAATAATGAAAAAACAATACAAGGAAGCTCAATGAAATCTCCATTACTTGCAATCATGCTCACATTAAGCGCTGCATTCCCCGCAGTCGCTGATGTACTTAAAATAAAAAAAGATGCACCAAAACAGTATGTTGTAAAAAAAGGCGATACGCTTTGGGATATTTCTGGCATCTATTTAGATGAGCCTTGGCTCTGGCCTGAACTTTGGCAAATGAATCCACAAATTGACAACCCGCACCTAATTTACCCCGGTGATGCATTAGCGCTTATATACGATGCAGATGGAAACCCACGTTTAGTGATCAATAAAGGCTATAGAAAATTATCTCCTCAAGGGAGGATTACACCAAAAGGGCGTGATGCTATTACTACTTTGCCGCTTGAAATGATTAAACCTTATATCAGTTACGAGCAAGCAATGAACAGTGATGATATTAAAGGTAAGCCTTATATTTTAGGTGCTAACGAAAATACTAAAACACAAACGTTAGGCCACATTTTATATGCTAAAGGCGACTTACAAGTTCATAAAGCGTATGCCATTTACCATAAGGGTGACCCTTACACAGATCTAACCGGTGAAGTATTAGCAACACGTGCATCTTACGTGGGTGTCGCACGTGCATTTAGAACGGGTGATGAACACAATGGTGTACCGTCGTCGTTACGCGTTGAATCGGTGAAACGAGAAATTCAACAAGGTGATTTTTTAATACCAGCAATGGAAGGTCAAATGCTTCCAGCGTACTTTAATATACACCGTCCCTCTGAGCCTGTAACAGGTAATATTATTGCTTCGCCACGCCACGTTAGAGAATTCAGCACAATGGATGTTGTGGTGCTAAACTTAGGCAGTGAAAAAAATATAGAAGAAGGTCATGTATTAGATCTAGAACGTCAATCGCCAACGGTTATTGATGGTCCTCGTGGCCCTCGTTACCCAGAAGATTCTAGTAAATACGAGAAGCTTTTATCTGATGCAAGCCAATTATTTGGTGGTGAGTCTGACGAAGAAAATACAACGTGGACTATGCCTAAAGAAAAAGTTGGCGAGCTAATTGTCTTTAAAGTGTATGACAAAGTAAGTTATGCATTAATAACTAAAAACCAGCACCCAATTCGCATTGGAGATATTGCAGTTATTCATTAAGAAGTAGCGAGTCGGTGCTCTAGGAGAGAGCATGGATCAGTCATCTGGCAAGCTAGCCCACTGGCTTGCCTTTTATATGTGTAAAGGGTTGGGTATAAAAACCCTTTTAGCATTATCTACAAACTATTCCCTTGGGTCGCTATTCGACTTACCCCATGACAAGCTTTTACAGCTTGGATTAACTGCTAATCAAGCGAGTAATTTACTCAACACCAATTGGCAGCAAGTAAATCATTATGAGCAATTAATTGCGCAGCAGGGCATTACCGTAGTCTGTATTTTTGATGCGCTTTATCCTGAGGATCTTCGTCAGATTTCCAGCGCGCCTTTATTACTATTTTGCAGGGGCGATGTCTCGTTATTAGCTACGCCGCAAATTGCAATAGTAGGAAGTCGTAATGCGACACCCACCGGGCTTGAAATAGCCTCAGAATTTGCATACGAGTTAACTTTGGCTGGTATTACAGTTACTTCAGGTATGGCACGGGGAATAGATGGAGCAGCGCATAAGGGCTCTCTTGCTGGTACGGGTAAAACTATAGCAGTGCTCGGTACTGGGGTTGATATTTACTATCCAAAACGCCATAAACTATTAACAGACCAAGTTTTAGAAAGCGGCCTGCTGGTGAGTGAGTTTTTACCAGGAACGGCGGCTAATGCTCATAACTTTCCGCGTCGTAATCGTATTATTTCTGGGTTATCGTTGGGAGTGCTTATTGTTGAGGCTGAAATTAAAAGCGGTTCGTTAATAACAGTACGTTATGCGCTTGAGCAAAATAAAGAGGTGTTTGCAGTACCGGGTTCTATTAAAAACCCGTTAGCGCAGGCAAGTCACTTTTTAATAAAGCAAGGCGCTAAGCTAGTAGAAAACGTAGCCGACGTTCTTGATGAGGTGAGTTTTACTTACGACAGTAACTTAGGTAATAAAGAGCAACCGATTCAAGCCAATTCTCAATGCGAGGTTTTAAATAGTATTGGCTTTGAGGTAACCAGCGTAGACGACATTGTACGTCGTACGCAGTGGCCAATAGACAAAGTACTCGCTAGATTGCTCGATTTAGAATTAGACGATCAGATTGAGCGCGTGCTAGATGGTTATATTAAGTTAAGCGCAGGAAGGTAATATGTTTGATATTCTTTTATATCTTTTTGAAAATTACATTCATAGCGAAGCGGATATATTTGCCGAGCAAAATGAGCTAACCGATGAGTTATTACGCGCAGGTTTTAATAAGCCTGAGATATTTAAAGCCCTCGATTGGCTAGAGCAACTGGCCGACTTACAACACAGTGACGAATCTCCTTATTTAATAGCTAACCCTAAAGATGCAGTGCGTATATTTACCGATAGCGAGTGCCAAAGGCTCAGTGCTGAGTGTCGTGGCTTTTTAATGTTTATTGAGCAAATAGGCGTTATTAACAATGTGACTCGTGAAATGGTAATGGACTGTTTAGCCTCACTCGATAAAACAAACATAAGCTTAGAGGATTTAAAATGGATTGTGCTTATGATTTTGTTTAATGTTCCTGGCTCTGAGGAGGCGTATGAGCAAATGGAAGATTTGATTTTTGATGAACCCAGCGAACTTCTTCATTAGAGTAAATTATCTTGATTGTACTCAAATTACTTAAACGGATAAGCACAGCATTGCTTGTATCTTTAAGTGGTTTGGGTATATTAGGCGAAAATTCACCAACCTATTAGGATCACTATGAGTAAAATCGACCATTCGCTTTTCTCGGCGAACAAGCACGCCCTCGAAAAAGAATACGAGATATGCCCACAGTGTGGTTCAGAGTTAGTGATCCGCAATAGTAAATCAGGCCCTTTTTTAGGATGCGCAAGTTATCCTAAATGCGATTTTATTAGACCGTTGGCACATCACGATAGTAATGAAATCAAAATATTAGAAGATTCAGCATGTCCTGAGTGTAGCAAACCGCTGGTGGTTAAAAATGGTCGCTACGGTATGTTTATTGGATGTACGGGTTATCCAGAGTGTCATTACATTGCTAACGAAAATGAAGAAAAACAAAGCGAAGACACTTTGCCTAGCTGCCCAAAATGTAAAAAAGGTCATTTAGTTGCGCGTAGTAATAAGTTTGGTAAAGTATTTTACTCTTGTGATTGCTACCCAAGTTGTAAATACACACTTAATAACAAACCGGTCGAACACCCTTGCCCACAATGTAATTGGCCAATCGTCATAGAAAGAAATATGGCAAACGGTACATTATTGCAATGCCCACAAAAAAGTTGCATGCATAAGCTCGCCCCAACTGAATAACGTTTAATTATATCTGGAGACTACTTTGTCAGACCTTTCAAATACGCCCACTGCAATAACATGCTTAACGCAAGGCGAAGTTATTTTATACCCAACAGAAGCTGTATATGGTTTAGGTTGCGATCCAGATAATCAACAAGCCGTTGAAGCGCTATTAGCTATTAAGCAGCGTCCAGTTGAAAAAGGGCTTATTTTAATTGCTGATAATTACGGGCAGTTATTAAAATACGTAGACGATGCAAAAATACCAATGGATAAACGCGCTGATATTTTTTCCAGTTGGCCTGCAGCAATTACATGGGTTATGCCTGCTTCTAAAAATACGCCTAAATGGTTAACTGGGCAGTTTGATACCATTGCAGTAAGGGTAACAAACCATCCAACAGTAAAACGTTTATGCCAAGAGTTTGGTAAGCCGCTAGTATCAACCAGTGCAAACTTAACAGGGCAAAAAACTGTTATTAGTATTGAGCAAGCTAAAGCGCAATTTGCAGAGCAAGTTGGTTTTTACGTTGACGAACCGTTAGGTGGTAATACTCAGCCAAGCACAATAAAAGACGCCATGACTGGCAAAATATTTAGAGGTTAATATGCAAAGCGAATTATTAGATCAAGTAAAAGCATACTTTATGGCTTTGCAAGACACCATTTGCCAAGGTTTAGAGACCGCAGATGGCAGCGCTAAATTTATAGAAGATAACTGGCAGCGAGCCGAAGGCGGTGGTGGTCGTACGCGTGTAACTACAAATGGTACTGTAATAGAGCAAGGTGGAGTTAATTACTCTCATGTATTTGGCGCTTCAATGCCAGGCTCTGCAACAGCACATAGACCAGAGCTTGCAGGGCGAAGCTTTCATGCATGTGGTGTGTCGTTAGTTATCCATCCAAAAAATCCTCATGTACCAACAAGTCATGCCAATGTGCGCTTTTTTATAGCCGAAAAAGAAGGCGAAGAGCCAATATGGTGGTTTGGTGGCGGGTTTGATCTCACTCCTTTCTATCCAGTATTAGAAGACGTACAGCATTGGCATCAAGTTGCTCACGATATTTGTGCGCCATTTGGCAGCGAGGTTTATCCAAAATACAAAACATGGTGCGACGAGTACTTTTATTTAAAGCACAGAGATGAGACGCGCGGAGTAGGCGGTTTATTTTTTGACGATTTAAACGAACTTGGCTTTGAAAAGAGCTTTGCGTTTATGCAATCGGTGGGGAATGGCTTTTTAGATGCTTACTTACCAATTATAGAACGTCGCAAAAATGATGAATACACAGAGCAACAACGTGATTTTCAGCTTTATCGTCGCGGACGCTACGTTGAGTTTAATCTAGTGTGGGATAGAGGAACGTTGTTTGGGCTACAAAGTGGCGGGCGTACAGAGTCTATATTAATGTCTATGCCACCACTTGCACGCTGGGAATATAACTATAAACCAGAGCCAAGTAGCCCAGAAGCTAATCTATATCAGTATTACTTACGCCCGCAAGAGTGGTTAACTAGTCAGCCAAGTGAGCTGATAGCCAGAGAATGGCAATTATAATAATTATACAGTAATCAAAATGGCGCTAATTAGCTGTCTCTTGATCACAAGTCTGGCTCAAGAGATTTTGCTAAATCGTAGCCTTCCAGGATGGCTTGTAACTTAAGC